>JAUPKV010000697.1 GCA_030837265.1 Methanobacteriota archaeon | reverse complement strand
TTTCCACGATATCGCCTGGCGAGAGCTGAAGTTTCAGTAAGGCTGTAGGGTCGAGTCGGATAATTCCTCTTCCAAGGTCAATAGGATATGCCTTTTCAACCTTTAACTGTATTTCTTCCATGTAAAACCATAAAACAGAGTCACTATCTTACATTTATGTTTTTCTAAATTAGTTAGGTTTGGGATAAATTATACAAAATTATATTTTTACTTTCTACACTACCCGGCTGCTTCAAGGATATTCTCCAAGCATATCCCTATGTGCTGAATCCAGCTCCACGATGGCCGATGGTATTTAGGATCTATAGTATCTTTGGTATTATTTCTCTATTTTCAGTAAATTTTCAACTATATTAAGAATTGAAACCAGAGATAACTATATTATGTGATTACTCAAGCCTCTCAAGTGGTATAATAGTATGGACATATGTGGAAAAATAACATGTGAGTAACACTGGCTTACACCCTAACTATCAGTAAATATTTGTATTACAACTTCTAATAAATATATTGAATATATTACTAAAAATATTAAATGACTCAAGATATTAGATTAGGTACAGAACATGAATACAAAAAACGAATATATCACGGAACTAAGGAACGATACAGATCAATTTGTTCCTTTTTTTTCTTTCGGTGAGCCGAATCAATCGGTGGTCATTGCAAAAGACGAAGTATTGATTAAGGACAAAGACGAGAATGTTCTAGTTTCTGGAAACGCAGAGGTTCGTCTTGATTTACTCCCACGACCTCGGATTCGTATACATATTACCAATATAGAAGAATTAGGTGACTATGAGAGATTAAAACCTTAGTTTGACAGTATAAATTCAATTTAGTGAGAAACTTCAATTTTTCGCCATAAATCAAATGACAGTATTCAAAAATTTCATCAAATCCCTTCTGATTTGCTGGTTTTCTAGCTTCAAAACCACTAAGAAGTAAATGGGTAGAGATTTTTTGTGCCATTTTAGCACTTTTGGCACCTGACTTTTTAGATAGTATCTATATTTTATCCATTATTCATGCTATCTGTCAAATTCGATACCAAAAATTTGATCAAAAATTATGAAAACATCCATCAAAAGAAAGAGAATCATCTGTCAAATTAAATCGTAAAAAATGGGCAAAAATTTGTTGATATAAATTACTTCTTATTCCTACGAATATGAAAACAATCTTTCAACATAAAAACCAAACTGTCAAACTAAGGTTAAAATTATCCCTGAAAATTAGTACCCGCGAGTTATCTACTTTAGAGTTGAAAAGTTATAAAAAACACATTAAAGGATATATAACGGCTTACCATTTATCAAATTCTATAAATTCTTCACTATTCTTTTCTTCATCTTCTGAACCAATAGTTGGAGTCAGAAATGAAGACACCAAAATGCAGTATGTTGTTTTTCACTTATTTAACTTCAAGGAAATATGTGTAAACAATGGGATTTATTCTAAGCATGTCCACTTAGAAGCAGATAACTGGGTAGTAGAACTTAAATCTCTGGCAGAATCCGAAAATAACTTCAAAAAGTTAAAAAAAGAAGGGAAAATATCAGTACCAATTAGTGGAGGCTGTCAAACTAAGGTTACATATAGAAATATCTTCAGACTTTGGGAAGTTTTCAGCATCCGCTAGCTTAAACATACTAAGTAAATGGTATTCTTAGTACATAATTCATGAAGTACTCAATTTTAGTGCCTCAGAACTCATAGGGCTCATCACGAAATCAGCCAAATTTTTCATCACAGGCACTCGATTAATGTTCAGACAATATGCGTGGTTAATATAAGAAATATGTTTCAGAAAAATATTCTTCAGCTTTCGCCCCTGAGCTCGGCCTCGATCTCAGCAGCAATCTCGCAGGCAGCCTCTTTTGGAGATTCTGCATTATAAATGCTTCTTCCCACAATCACCCAGTCTGCGCCTGCAGCAATCACATCTGAAGCTTTTCCTCCCTGGGCGCCCACTCCGGGCGAGATGATAGTAAGTTTGTCTCCGATAAGTTTTCGAATCTTCTTTACTCTTTCCGGTCTGGTCGCCGGGGCAACAAGGCCGAAAGCTCCTGCTTCAGCAGCCATCTTTGCAATCGCTTCTGCGACAGGCTGCATGAATTCGGCTCCGCCGGGGTGGCTCATTTCACTTACAACGAACACGTCTTTCCTGTACTCGGAAGCAACTTCAATGCAAGCATCAAGGCTGTCCCTTCCCGTGAAGCCCTGGACGATGACCGCATCAGCTCCTGCTTCAAAGACCTGCTCGCAGATAAGGCGATTGGTATTGGGAATATCGGCAACCTTGAAATCAGCTATGATAGGGGCAAATTCAGCAAGCTCCCTGATAATCCCGAGCCCTGTAGCAAGTATAAGAGGGTAGCCTACCTTTATAGCATCCACAAATTCCCGGACATCTTCTGCAATCCTAATCGCTTCTTTCCTGTCGGTTACGTCCAGAGCAAGAATCACACAGGTATTCCTTTCCATTAAATCACCTCTTTGAAAGACGCGTCCGCACAGCTGCGACCATCAGCGGAAGAGTAATAGTCGCATCTGCGTAGACAGTCACTGATTTTGCGTTTTCCCCAACCTTTCCCCAGGACTGGGCTTCATCAAGGGTTGCGCCGCTCAGGCCCCCTGTCTCAGGGCGATCCATGGTTAACTGGATTGCATAGTCAAAGGCCTTCGGAGTTACAAGCATGGACTGCA
>JAUPKV010000696.1 GCA_030837265.1 Methanobacteriota archaeon | reverse complement strand
TATAAATTTTTTCTCTTTGTAACATTGAAAAGAATTGGGCCTGATTAAGCCTCGATTGACAGAATCAAGTCAAGCATTCATATATGCTGCTATGATTCAGATCATGGTAAAAATACTTGCTCAGATTAAATCTTTTAGCAAATGAGGGAAATGTAATTTAAAACTGCCTTTAAGATATTTAAGTGCCTTCTAGTTATATTTCTTAAAACATTGAACAAACTATAATGCTTCATTATTGATGTCATGCTTCATTATTTCTGTATGTGAATTTCAAGTATTTATTTATCTTTTTTGAGATAAGTTAAACTTATGGCAAACTCATTGAAAATTATAGGTTCCCATTCTCCCACCAGTTTGTAGTTTTCTTCAGTCATTAGTTCTTCGTCAGCAGTAACCATAATAATGACTCCTTACTAAACTCCGGCATCCGTTCGTGCAAATGGTTTCTTATTACTAAATAACTGTTTTTCTTAATGATTATCTTTTTTCGAACTATTGAAAAACAAACATTAAATATTATTTATTGGTGTTATATAAGCTTTTTTATGCTGATTTCTCTTATGATGAGCCTATCCCAGGACATTATCTCAATTCATTATGCCACTAACATTAAAAATCCTTCAAGACAGTGTTTTTATTCTTACTACATAAGTAGTAGTTAGCAATTAATATGTTGAAATCAATGTAGCATTATGATCCAGTACAAAACTATTAGACTCTCCAAAAGTGTATTTTCAGACCTTAAAGCTTTACAAAAGAATGGTGAACCTATTCCAGAGACCGTCAGGAGACTCCATAACGATTACGCGGAATGTATTAGCGAAATTCATTACAGGTACTCAAGAGATATAATGAACGATGGATCATTTACTCAATATATTTCAATTACTGCACATTCAAATAGTAGATTCGGATCACGATATAATGAGTACTTCATGAATATAGGAGAGGAGTTATATGATATTGTCAGGCTTCCGAAAGATCTTATTGATGAAATCAGATGGATGCCACAGCACCCGGATGAGATATTCAATACTACTATATTTACGTTGATATCTATCGAGAAAGCATTAATGGAATGGAACGAAAAAGAGAGGGAATGAAAGTATTGATAAAACATTAGAGTAAGCTTTAAGTGTTAATTTCCAATAAGTACAAAACTCTTTTACATATTCCACTTCACGATAAACATTATTACATAAACTTTTTTATTGACTATATCCCCAGCATCAGTCTGGTTGTATCCCTAGTTGCTGCATTTCGACAGAGGATACAATTAAAAAATTATAAATATGTGGCAACCTAATAAATTACATGAATAAAATTGAATGGGCATTATCGACCATCTTAACATATGCGTTGATAGTAACAACAGTAAAAGTTACAGATCCCGGATTGCTTAACCATATTAAAGAACCACAGATTGCTGTAGCTACTGGGGTTATTATTGCATTAATCCAGGTAATAAGTAAGAATTTTAGAATAAAGAACAATTGAGTAACGATTATTTAAAGTCCAGGTAGACTAACCATAATTAATTTTTTAACGGCGTTAAGTTTATTCGTATAAAGTAATTCTAAAAACTAGCTAAGAAGTAGCTGGTAGGAATATAAGTCCCTATTCTCAGATTCCTACCTTTTCAACCCAATGGATTTGAGAGGCGCCCTATTTTACCGCTCAAATTTACTCTTTCTAGTAATTAGGGGATATATATAGATTCTGACTGATTCAAAAAAATTCTTCAATTTGAAATCTAATTCAGATTTATGATTTAAAACTAAACTTTTCGGCTCTAATTTTAATGGGTTTTATTTAGCTTTTTTTGTATACTATTAATATAATGTTTAGTTTAAAAAAATTATAAATCAGTGTAAGGATATATGTAAAATTGAACGAGCGAGAATCTTATCTTTTTATCAATAAATACTCTCCCCACTCCCCAAACTCGCTCGTTCATTTTCAAATCCTCAAAAAGACATGACACGATTTTATCTTTTGAGTGTAGGTTTATAACAGATGTTTACTTCGTATTTGTGCGAAAATATAAAGAAAAGAAGTCAGATATATTTTACTACGGAGGAAAACATGTTTATCTCTGGATTAGATACAGGTGACCAGAAAGAACCTGAAGAAAGGCATATGGAAAGCGAAGGTCCAGAGATAGGACATGTTGAACTTTCAGAGATAATTGATATTCAATCAATCCAATCCCTGATGAATGATTTTTATAAACTTGTTCATATTCCTATGGGTCTGGACGATCTCAACGGTAAGACTCTAGTAAGCGTTGGATGGCAGGATATTTGTACAAAATTCCACAGGGTTCATCCGGAAACTTGTAAATACTGTTTTAAGAGCAACAAAAACCTATCCTCCGGAATTCCACCTGGAGAATATAAAAAGTACAAGTGCTTGAACAATATGTGGGATATAGCAACTCCCATCATGGTTAACGATCAGCACATTGGTAATATCTTCGTTGGGCAGTTTTTTTTTGATGATGAACCTCCGGACTATGAGCTTTTCCGATCTCAAGCCAGGAAATATGGCTTCAATGAAAAGGAATACATAGAAGCTCTTAATAGAGTTCCTCGGTTAAGCAAGGAGTCTGTGGAAACAGGCATGTCCTTCTTCAGGGCGCTTGCTAATATGATTTCACAGTTGAGCTATGGCAACACCATGATTGCTAAGTCTCTGTCCGTGTGTAATGATCTTGTGGCTGCACTTCGCTTAAGCGAATCAAAATATCGGCATATAATTGAGACATCACGGGAAGGTATCTGGATACTGGATACTAATAATCGAACTATCTTCGTCAACCAGAAGGTATCTGAGATGCTGGGATATAGTGTCGATGAGATCTTAGGACAGCCCCCGCAAAAATTTTTAGCGCCGAAGTATCGCGAAATTTTAGAAGAAAGACTGATTGAGCACATGCAGAAAGCTAACCAAGCAATAGACTATCAATTCATAAAAAAGGACGGATCAGATTTATGGTGCATTCTTTCTACCACTCCGTTGTTCGACGATGAAGAAAAATATGCCGGTTCATTAGGCATGCTCACAGATATTACCGAGCGCAAAAATGCTGAAGAAAAACTTAGGGAAAGTGAGGAAAAGTATCGCAATATTGTAGAGACTGCAAATGAAGGCATACTTATAACTGACAATGAAAAAATAGCTACTTATATTAACAAGAAATTTGCAGAAATGCTCGGATACACTTCCGAAGAGATTATTGGCAAGTCCACATGGGACTTGATCAGTGATGAATATAAACCAATTGTTGAGATGAATTTTAACCAGAGAAGACAAGGGATAAGCAATAGCTATGAATTGAAATTAATACGTAAAGATGGTTATCCCTTATGGACAATTATAAACGCTAAACCTCTTTTTGACAATGACGGAATTTTTATCGGCTCAATGAGCATGTTTACCGATATTACCAAACTAAAAGAAACTGAAAATAACCTGAAAGAATCACGTGATTTTTTAAATGAAAAAGTGAAAGAACGCACTATAGAACTTGAAACAGCTTATTATTCGCTAAAAGAAAGCGAAGAACGTCTTGAAGAAGCACAAAAAATGGTTCACAT
>JAUPKV010000069.1 GCA_030837265.1 Methanobacteriota archaeon | reverse complement strand
TCCGAGGACAATATAGACAAATTATTGGGAAATCAAAATTGTGCTGGTGCACCCTGCTCCAAACTGCAGGTGTTTGAATATAATTTATTTAGAGGTTTATATAATTCTCAGGAACCAAAAGATTACCAAAATTAACCCTGTCTAATACTGAATTATATAACTGAGTTTTACGAAAAGGTGTAAAATTCTATTAATTTTATAATTTATTTACTGCCTTTCCTTAAGCGGTTTTACTATTTTTACTGTAAATTTACATTTTACAGTAAATACATACACATTTTTACTTTTGACCTGAAACCAATACCTCCCACTTATTCACTCTATCAAGAACATGACTGTTAAGAGTAAACGGTTTATCAGATCTTGCATTCTGTTTCATGTAATGCAAAGTACCTTTGGAAAATCCTAGCTTCTTCCAATCAACATAGGAAATATTGAGGATTTTTTGCCTTATGTCATAAGAATCCATTCTCTCAATCTCATACTCCGGCTTAACAAAATCCAGTTTTTCCTTTTTGCTTGCGAGGTAATGGGCTAATTCTCTTACTTTCAGAAAGATAACATAGCTCCATGTGTTTTCTTTTCCCTGATAACTTACCTTTTTATTCAGCATATTAGTAAACTCATTAACAATTTTCCTGGCTCCTGTAGGTTTAAGCCTCAAATTGTAATTCTCAGTTCTTATGAAATCCTTACTTTCCATAGCTCCGCTTTCAATCAGACTGATAACTGCAAGATCAACAAGGAACCTGAAAGGCTCCTGTAAGTCATAAGCTAAACTGTTTTTGCTTGGAGTCATTTCATGTAAAAACCCTACATGAGGATCTAACCCTACAGAATTAATGGCTTTGAGGCATTCAGCCTCAAGCAGAAAATATCCATAATTCAGCATGGTATTTACCACATCTCCTGAACCCATAGCTCTTCTGAACTGATCTATCCTGTTACAAAAATCATATTCCTTTGGAACAGCCTTTGAAAACTCAATCCAGTATTTGCCGGCTAAGGTTCCCATATAGCTAAATCGACGGTTACACGGCCAAAGAAGCAAATAGAAAAGCAAACTCTGAAACAGGACTCAACATCAGCGAACGGTCAGCCAGATGATATGCAAAAATAGCATATGAAGCCGCGGTTACTACTCAAAAAACACGTAAAGGACGGACGGCAACAAATACACTGATGTGATTTACAGAACTTAGAATAACCCCTACAAAAAACTAAAAACTTATTTTGAAAAAACAGCTTAAAATTCGTCTAGTGGCTCCAAAAGTAAAATTTTTACCTTTTTCCCAACCCATTCTTTAGGGACGTAAACTCTACCTGAATTTCCAGCAGATTTTACAGTTTTTTCAATTACTTGATAAGCGTCTAATTTTACTTCCATAATGTATCTATTATGTGGCGATAAAATATATAATTAGTGGTTATTACGATCTAAAAAATAGCTTCATTATCAAAAAACTTTTATATATGTAGCTACATTGTAGCTACTAGCTGAGAAATACACTTAAAAAGCTGATTATAACCTTAAAAAAAGTAGATAAGAAATACCCCGGAGCGGTTAAACTCCAGGATACTCCATGTATATCCGCAAATATACTATTGGTTTATTCTGGTTTTTAATACTTTGTCTCGGGGAGTAGAGGTAAGAAAAATGTACATTAAAACCGTTAGTCCTGACTCTGGACAAGTTCTGTATATGAATGTAGTAATGGAATATTCGGATTATAAGGTTTTTAGCGGAAGAGATGAATTTCGCAAGTACATTATAAACAATATAAAAGTTACAGAAACCTTGACGTTAGAGGCACTTGCTGAGGACATAAAAAGGATTCTGTTATCTGCGGGCAAGTTGCCCGAAAATCTTGAAAAAACCTTAATAGACTGTTTTGGGATCACTCAAGAAGCAATCCCCGAATTAGTTGAATATATGTTCCCTTCAAGAGAAAAAACTAGATTGCAAAATAAGCAAATTAGCCCTAAGGCCCAACGACTGATACAGCGCGCACGAAGCACGCGCGAAAAAAGAACGACTAATTGATAGTTGACTTAGGCATATCTTTATCTGTATCTTATGACACCCTTAAGATTATGGGAGGTGGAAAAACCTATGAATGTTAATATGAAAATATTAATCGGTTTCATGACTACTCTTGCATCGATTGCGATTTTAGCAAGTGTTGTCCCGTCCATCGGTAGCAACATAGAAACCAGCATGCCAGTGAACGAAACTAGCTCATATGCAGACGCTCAAACGGGCGGTTCTCTTTGGAATTCTGGGATGACTGCTCTAACTGGGGTTGTTGGTCTCGGGGGTATTCTCATTATTCTTAATTGGCTCGGACTTGACCTCTTCGGCAAGGGGAGCAAGAACTAAACGGGGAAATGTTTTTCCCTATACTTCCAACCCTCACCTCCTACTTTTTTTCTTCAATGGCTGTGAAATATCTAAATGGCTTGATGTTCTCATCTTCTATTTCAACCAACACATTTTAAAAGGCTTATTATAAAAATAAGCTTAATAAAAATCTGCGCAGCGGGCAAACAGATCTAATAATTTATAATAGTAAAAACACATCATTTTTGAAACTTGTTTAAAGAGTGGGGGGAAAATAACCAGTTTTACGGCTTCTTTAAGGTTATCTGATATACTCGTTTCTGTGGAACCTCCGTATTTCGGTTAAGTTCTCATGAAAAACCCCAATTTATCCGATTCTGACATTAATCTGATTTTCGTTTTTACTCAACTTTATTTTTTTAACGTTTATTCTTTTAATG
>JAUPKV010000695.1 GCA_030837265.1 Methanobacteriota archaeon | reverse complement strand
TTTGCCAAAGTTGGAGATATTATTCCACCCTGGGCAGTGCCTGTTTTGGTTGGATTCAGATGTCTGTTATAGACAAAACCAGAGTCTTTTTAATTTGTTCTGGTTTGGTTCTATTTTCAAGTAAATCTCTAAATTCCAAAGGAATGTTGACAACTTCTTCTTCTCGCCTTCAACAAATGTATATTCTTCTTCTTTTTTTCTAGCATTTTTCGACAGCTATCGCTATATGATTTAGTATCATAAAAGGCTATTTTACGTACTTATCCATACTGGAATCTTGCCCTTATTAAAGGTGAAAAACCTCTCCATTTTCCAGTACAAAATGATCTCTTGTTGAAATACGTAAAAAGGTTATAGCAAAAACTGGCTAATCCACTACTGCTTTTAAATGATCTTGCGGTGTTAATTATATCACATATCAAGGAAAAGATTTGTTCCATCGTATTATCTGTTTCTGGTGTAAAGCCCTCTTTAAGCAAATCTTTGTTTCTCTGGAATACCTTTTTTGCATAGGATATAGCGTCACAGGAAGCTTCTGAAAGTTCCATATAATTTTGTAAATTTAATATGTTTCGATAATGTACGACCGAATCGATGACTGTATCTGAACGTATCAATTGACAGATCTCATCATATACATATTTTTCATCATCAGGAATATTTTTAATACTTTTGAACTTATCACAATATCTTTTTGTAACATTTTTCAACTGATGGAAGATACAAAAACCATGTATTATCTTGGGAAAAACAGCTTTTACAGCCTTTGTGATTGCCGTATCTTCGTCAGAGATAATTTTCTGTATTGCACCTTCAGGGAATCTATTTTTTATTCGAGTTATGAGAGGAACCAAGTCTTCATATTTTGGTATGTATTTTGTAACCTCAAAATCAAGAATTACTTTCTCTTTTGTAGCGACAACGTAAATTGATTTATACCGCATCTTATTCCATTCTTTTTGTGAAAGTTCTCTTCCAAATAGAGCTTCAAGCTTCTTTTTCCCACATTTTTTGACCCACTTTCCATCTATGTAAAGTGTACCATCAAAACCTATTTTTTGAGACAAGAGTTCTTGTTTTGAGATTTCTGCTTGTTTTTGTTCATACAACCATAATGAAGTAGCGCAAGGAGCTCTTCCACATACATTAGTAAGTCCTTCTGTATATGTTTCTCCAATTCTTCGAGAATTGTTTAGACTACATCGACCATCGTATCTTACAGAAATTTGTTTGTCATAGAATTCATAACTATAATTTGCAGAGCCAGGAACACCAATAATATGATCATGAAAATGTTTCTTACAAACAGGACAAATCCAGTATGCGATGTCGACTGCTATTATACCGTGACTTGATAAAATCAAACGAGTGTAATAAGAATTTACATGTAACTTATTGCCACAATCATTACAATTAGTAGGAGACGATATAGAGAACATAGGATAGTATCGATTTCCAACCAAAACGGTTGGTAAAGGAATAATTATTTTGCCATCGACTACAGTTTTTGTCATTGACTCATCTATTTTGATGTTTCCTCTTCCCATGTAAATAGGATTTATCTCAATATAATTAAAATTTTATTGTTTTACACGAGCTCGGAACAATTCTGAAGACCAGAAAATAATAAAAAGTCTCCATTTTTGCATATTATTCTGGATTTTTATGCTCCCCCAAGAGTAGGCAACTTTCTACGCTTACCTAATCTTCCTTTGTTTTTATAAGAACCTTAAGTCTCATGCTCGTGCTCATGCTCTTTTTCGTGGGCATGCAAATGCTCATGTACAAGCTTTCCGTGAATATGCATATGCTCGTGAATCAGATTAGTGGAAAGAAGGAGTTCCAGGTTATCAAGCATTTTCTCAGCATTTCCATCCGCTTTAATTTTGTGATCTTCCCCCATGACTATGGCTCTTTTGCTGATCTGCTCTACCAGTTCCAGGTCATGAGTGGCAATAATTATCGTCTTTCCCATGCTTCCCAGTTCCTGTAAGAGCTCTGTCAGCCAGAGCTGGGTTCTAGGGTCCAATCCGGCAGTAGGCTCATCCAATAGAAGGATGTCAGGATTAGTAGCCAGGACAGTGGCAATGCAAACCTTTTTCTTTTCCCCTCCGCTCAGAGTGTGAGGCGAACGATCTTTAAGCTTAGTCAATTCCATCATCTCCAGGACTTCTAGCACTCTGCTCTTGACTTCTTCTGGAGTCATGTTAAGCTGCAAAGGGCCAAACGCGACCTCCTCAAATACTGTAGGTGAAAAGAGTTGCACATCTGAGTTTTGAAAGACAAAGCCTATTCTTGTCCGGAAATAGGACCTTAATTCATTGTCTTTAATAGTATCAAAAACCTCTTCTACTATCATATTATCAAATGCGTAGAATTCTCCAGCTGTCGGATATATCAGCCCATCCAAGATAGCCAGTAGAGTCGATTTGCCGCTGCCGTTTGAGCCAATTATGGAGATCTGCTCACCAGGATTAACCTTAAAATTGATGTCTTTTAAGGCATTTATCTTTCCCACATAAGAATACGATACATTCTTTAAGTCAAAGATCGTTCCCATTTCATATCACCTGAGGATGTTTTGGGATATCAGCACCAGGACTATGCTCAGAGATATCGACGCGGCACCTGCGATATAATCACGTCTCTGCATATTGAACTCATCCATCGTCTTAATATCTCCATTGAAGCCTCTTGATAGCATAGCCATGTGAACTTTTTCACTCATACCCAGAGACCTTACCAAAATATATCCTATGCGCCCCCCGACCCACTTCTGCTCTTCAAAAATGCTTCGGGACCTTATTGTCCTGGCTCTCTTTGCAATGTATATCTCACGAACCAGATTCGTTAGCAAGAAGATGTACCTGTAAGTCATACCTAGCGTGAGAACATAGATCTTTGGAACACCAACACTGCGCACGGACTTAAAGAGCATTTGCTGAGGTGTGGTAAGAAAGAGCAGGACTGTGGCAGAGACACATGTTGCAACACGCATGATAAACGTACTCGCTGCGTAGACCCCCTGTCTGGTGATATATATGCTTTTAGGTAGTGAAAACGGTCCTACGTGAGCATCAGGTCCCAGATATATTAATTGGATC
>JAUPKV010000694.1 GCA_030837265.1 Methanobacteriota archaeon | reverse complement strand
TTCCTAAAAAACGTCTGTTTTAATAATTTATATGATAATCGGCAAATAGAGATTCTATTTATTCGAATGTAAAAATAGTTATCAGTTTCAAGTCCACATTTTTTCGCATTCGATCTATTAAATTTTTCGAAAGCCTTCTGTTTTCAAATACCTTCGTATAATTGTATAAATTGCAGGAGTGGATAAGTATTAAAAATATTTTGAGATTATTATATTGTAAAATAAGAAAGCAAATTTGTTAGAGATAATTAACACAGTATTAAAAATAGGAAATTTACGGCTTTACTGACTTGAAAAAATGTGCAGTTGAGGAGGGAATGAAAAAATTAGAAAAAAAATGCGATGAAGATAAAAATCTTCACCTTTTTTCCCAAGTGAAGCATTTTCTCTCTTCTTCTGTTTTTTTCTATTTTTTGTATTTTTATCTTCTTCTACACAGATATACTGCACCAAACAAGGCTGTAATCCCGAAAACAATTTCAAAGCCAGGCGTTTTACGTTGTTTTGCAGGTGTGCTTGCGGCTTTCTTCCCGGGTGTTTGTTCAACGTTTGCCGGTTTTTGTTCAATGTTCGAAGTGTTATTTGCAGGTTGTGTTACATTCGAGACTGCATGCGTATTTGCAGTTGAGCTGCTACCTACTACATTAACACTTCCAATGCTTCCTCCACTACTCTTACCACTGCTTCCTCCATTATTGGAGCTTGTAGTTGCTTGCAGTACAGTTATTGTCACAGGTTTTGAATCAGATCCACTTGCATTGCTGACTGTAAGTTTAGCTACATATGTTCCCGGAGTAGTGTAGGTGTAAGCGGGCGGGTTCTGAACAGTTGATTCGGCAGTTCCGTCATCATTGAAGTCCCAACTCCATGTTTCTGCATTTTGAGATTTGTCAGTGAACTGCACGGACAGAGGAGCATATCCGCTCTCAGGATTGGCAGTGAAATCTGCTTCAAGTTCGGATCCGGGAACCGGGTCGGTTCCAAAGTTAGAGACCGGGATAATCGGCACATCTATGCTACTGCTCTCACTCGAATGCTCACTGCAGTGCACAGTTGCTGTGTTTGTTATAAATCCAGTGCCTCCACCATTACTTTCTATATCTGCCTGAGTTACTGTGTAATCACCTTCATATACCCATGTTTCTCCGGGATTCAATACTCCGGAATTAACGCTGTCTCCGGTTGGTCCCGAAAGACTATCAATTAGGGAATCAGCAACATGTACATTGTGGAGGTCCACATCTCCGCTATTATCCACAGCAATTCTATAGTTAATTACATCACCAGGCTGGTTAATCATAAAGTCTCCGACCTCATCGATTCCAGTCAATGACTTTTGTATCGACAAATCAACGTTTTGCTCAATTGGCTGACTTACATCGCTGCTTTCTTCCGGCAGCTCATTGCTGCTGACAGTTGCAGTATTATCGATAGTATTTCCATTGTTTATATCGTCCTGTGTTAATAAGTAAACTCCATTATACACCCAAATTTCTCCCGGATTCAAAACACCTTGATCATTTTCATCTCCAGTAGGTCCCGTAAGGTTAATCATCGGGTCGCTTACTGACACTCCTGTGAGATCCACATTTCCATCATTCTTTACTACTATCCTGTACGGTATGTCATCCCCGGGAGAATTGACTATACAGTCTCCGCTATCATCGGGACTTATTACCGATTTGGATATACTATAATGCGGGTTCTTTTCTATAGGTACCTGAATAGAAGCATCTTTCGGACCTAGCTGATCACTATCAAAGGTTATTATGTCTTCGATGAATCCATTCCCTGAGGTTTCAGGTGCTTGGGTACCATTGATGAGTTCTCCTATAAGTTCTCCAAAACTTACATCATTGGTTTCAGGTGCTTGGGTACCATTGATGAGTTTTCCTATAAGTTCTTCAAAACTTGAAGCACTGTCAGATGACCCGCCTACTACATTTCCATTGTTGTTTATGTCGTCCTGTGTGACTGTATAATTCCCGCTATACGTCCAGGTCTCCCCCGGATTGAGAACTGTGTCATTATTTATGGATGAGGTCGGCCCCATTAGGCCAGTCAGAGTATCATTAACAGTTACATTGGTAAGATCCGTTATTCCATTATTGGTTACATTGACCTGGTATGTGATTATATCTCCTACATCTGTTACATTTCCTCCAGGCCCTTGTCCCGCAACATCTGTGACTATTCCATCAATAGATGCAGCAGTTGCGATAGGAACCTGAACAGTAGAGTTTTTCGGACCTAGCTGATCACAGTCGACTGTTGCATTGTTGATGATAAATCCGGTCCCATTACCATAATTGGTTATGTCTGCTCTTGTAACAGTGTAATTCCCTGTGTAAGTCCACATTTCTCCGACATTGAGAATGGTATCATTGTTTATTGACGAAGAAGGTCCAGTAGTGTTTCCAATTAGGGGATCAGTGACAGTAACGTTATTGAGATCCATTCTTCCACTGTTTGTCACGTTAATCTGGTAGGTGATTATATCGCCTGTTACTGTAACATTTCCTCCAGGTCCTTGCCCCCCAACATCCGTAACAATTTTTTCAATAGAGTAATACGGATCTATTGGTACTTGAGCAGTAGCGTTCTTAGGACCTAGCTGATCACTGTCAACAGTTGCATTGTTAATGATAAATCCGGTCCCATTACCATAATTATCTATATCTGCCTGAGTAACCGTGTAATTTCCGAATAATGTCTCGTTGCTTCCTATACCGAGATCAGTGACATTAAGTAGGCTGCCAAGCATAGGATCAGTAACAGTTACGTTTGTAAGGGGAATTCCTGCAGTATTATTCACATTAATCTGGTAGCTGATAACATCTCCTGCCACGGTTATATTTCCGTTACCATTTCCGGTAACATTAGTAACGGTTTTTGTTATAGTGCAACTTGTGATAGGTACTGTTGCAGTGGCGTTGTTAACGGTGGTGTTTTGATCACAAACAACAGTTACATTGTTGATGATAAACCCGGTTCCATTGCCATTATTGTTTATGTCTTCCTGAGTAACCGTGTAATTTCCAGATAAAGTCTCGTTGTTTCCTATACCGAGATCGGTGACATTATTTATTATGCCAATCATGGGATCATTAACAGTTACATTGGTAAGGGGCACTCCCGCAGTATTATTCACATTAATCTGATAGGTAATTATATCTCCTGCTGCTGTCACGTTTCCTGTAGGTCCTTCTCCAGCAACATCACTAACTGTTTTGAAAACTGAGTACGATACTGGTTCTGCAGCTGATGCTACTGGTGCTAACGGCGTCAAAATACACATGCAACTAATCATTAAACTAATAAATGAGAGCATCTGACGCTTTATGGCTTTGTCCAATCCTGGTATCAAAGCAAACAATAGAGTGCTTACAAACACAAGGTTTGTTTTACTTTTAGTCATCTATTAACCTCCTGTTACAAATATCAGTATTTGCCGATCGAAACGATAGCATAAGCTAAACAAACACCAATATCCCCCACTAACAGAGTCTTTGTACTCCTCAAATTTGAGGGGCAATTCTCCAACAAGAAAGAAATTTGAAAATCATATCAATTTATAGAGTTGAATGTGCCTTGGTGTATAATTCATACTCGAGTTAAGATTTGGCTGAATTCATAAATTTTCAGCAAATACGTGAATTTTTTCCCATGCAATTTGAGGTAGATACAAACTACTTAACCGAGTACTTGCTCCATTTAATGGGGCGCAACTTTGTCAATATTTATAATAAGTAGAAGGCGGATATATACTTTTTGATAAAAAATAAAAATTGATAAATATTTATTCAATTATTTGTTTTTATTTTTAAAGAATTTACTATTTAATAAAATATCTGATATTTTTACTTTAATATATTAATTATAATATGGATATAAGTTTATTAATAAATATTTAATTCGTATTATGAATAGGTTTTCCATTTTATAATCAACAAATTACAGATTTTTTCATTTAAAATAAATTTATATAAAGTAATTTATAAAATATGCAGAAAACATCTTCCATACTTTATATATTCGCAACAGTATGGTCTATTTTTGGAACTATTGAATGATTTTTAAAAGAATTGGTGCAGCCGAATCCTCGGAAGATACTTAAAATTTTGTTAACCAATAGAAATAAATAGTATTAGGTGCTACAACGGTTACCGGCTTCCGGTAGCCGAATGAGATAAAAATATAGGAGCAAGAAACAAGATGAGACAGATAGCAATCTATGGAAAGGGCGGTATCGGGAAATCCACTACTACTCAAAACCTTACTGCAGCCCTCGCGACCATGGGAAATAAAATTCTTCTAGTAGGGTGCGACCCCAAAGCAGACTCTACCAGAATGCTGCTTGGAGGCCTGAATCAGAGAACCGTACTTGATACTCTGAGAAGTGAAGGAGATGAAGGAGTTCATCTTGAGACAGTTGTACAGCCAGGTTTTGGGAGCATTAAGTGTGTGGAGTCCGGAGGGCCTGAACCAGGAGTGGGATGTGCAGGCAGAGGAATTATTACTGCCATCGGGCTGCTTGAAAACCTGGGAGCATACACAGATGACCTTGACTATGTATTTTACGACGTGCTTGGTGATGTCGTATGTGGAGGTTTTGCCATGCCAATCCGCGAAGGAAAAGCCAAGGAAATTTACATCGTAGCCAGTGGAGAATTAATGGCAATTTACGCAGCAAATAACATCTGTAAAGGGCTTGCCAAGTTTGCCAAAGGTGGAGCCCGTCTGGGAGGTATCATTTGCAACAGCAGGAACGTGGATGGAGAGCGTGAACTCCTTGAGTCTTTTGCACAGAAACTGGGTAGCCATCTGATCCACTTCGTGCCCAGAGATAACATTGTCCAGAGGGCAGAGATCAACAGAAAGACTGTAATTGATTACGATCCCGAATGCAACCAGGCCAAAGAGTACCTGGCCCTTGCCAACCACGTCCAGAACAACACCAAACTTGTTGTCCCTACCCCGCTTCCCATGGAAGAATTAGAAGCAATGATGGTGGAGTTCGGAATGGTTGAGCTGTAATTAGAGATGCAGAGGAGATGAAAACAATGCAAATGATACGTGCAATAATCAGGCCAGGTATGGAATCTAAGGTTGTAGAAAGCCTTGAAAGACAGGGCTGTATTTCCCTGACGAAGATGGAAGTTTTCGGAAGAGGAAAGCAGAAAGGGGTTCATATTGCAGACATCCACTATGACGAACTGCAGAAGACCATGATCCTGATGGTTGTTGAAGATGAGCACAAGGACAGGGTCATTCAAACTATAATGGAATCAGCAAGGACTGGTAAGTTTGGGGACGGAAGGATCTTCATAAGCCCGGTCGAAGAAGCCTACACTATAAGGACCGGAAAGCCCGGACTATAAAGCCGGATTTTCGGAGGATAATCCATGAAAGAGATTACGGCAATAATCAGGATGAACAAAGTCCAGAAAACCAAGGACGCTCTCCTTGAATGCGGCTTTCCTTCATTTACTGTAAGAAGGGTTATGGGCCGGGGGAAGCAAAAAGGGCTCTGCTTTGAATTTGATCCACCTCTCCCTGATCCTGAAAAAAATGAAGCTGATACCTGCATTCGCTTTATTCCGAAAAGGATGTTTACCATTGTAGTTGACGACGCTAGCGTAAACGAAGTGGTAAAGAAAATCATAGAAGTAAACCAGACCGGACATATAGGAGACGGAAAGATTTTCGTATCAAACATTAGTGAAGCGTTACGGATCAGAACCGGAGAGAGCGGAGAAGTGACGGTGAATAAGGAGTTGATGTAATGGGAGCAGAAATTGATTCGGGAATTGAAGACAAACAAAGACTTGTCGATGACATGCTGAAAGTGCTCCCGGAAAAAGCTGCAAGAAACCGGAGAAAACATATTGTTGTCAGGGATTGTTCGACCGAACAGCACATCGAAGCTGATGATAAGGTAATTCCCGGAATCCTCACAAACCGTGGCTGTGCTTTTGCAGGTTCCAGAGGGGTGGTTTTCGGGCCAATAAAAGATATGGTCCACCTGGTCCACGGCCCTATTGGCTGTGCCTACTTCACCTGGGGAACCAGGCGAAACTTTGCCAAGGCAGAGGAAGGCGAGGATAACTTCCTGAACTACTGTGTGTGCACGGATATGAAGGAGACAGATATCGTTTTTGGCGGAGAAAAAAAGCTCAAGAAAGCCATTGACGAGGTTGTGAAGATCTTCAAACCAGGAGCGATCAGCATATCTGCCACCTGTCCTGTAGGACTTATCGGAGATGACATCGAAGCCGTTGCCAGAGAAGCCGAAAAAGAACACGGAATCAAGGTAATTCCTTCCAGATGTGAAGGGTATAGAGGAGTCAGCCAGTCGGCCGGGCACCACATTGCAAGCAATGTTCTGATGGAACACCTGATTGGAACCGAGGAACTTGAAAATCCTACTCCCTTTGATATTAACATCTTCGGGGAATACAACATCGGAGGAGACCTCTGGGAAATTAAGCCGATCCTTGAAAAAATCGGGTACAGAATTGTCTCGACCTTCACCGGAGATGGTTCATTTCATAAACTTGCACAGGCACACAAAGCAAAGCTCAGCATCCTGCTCTGCCACCGTTCCATTAACTACACGAACCGCATGATGGAAGAAAAATATGGGGTGCCCTGGCTGAAGGTCAACTACGTGGGCACGAAAACTACTGAAAAGTCCCTCCGGAAAATGGCAGAGTTCTTTGACGATCCCGAAATTACCCGGAAAACCGAAGAAATCATAGCCGAAGAAAAAGCGAAGTACGAGGCTGAAATCGAAAGATACAGAAAGAAACTAAATGGAAAAACCGCATTCATTTATTCAGGAGGTTCAAGGAGTCATCATTATACTAATCTCTTTGAAGAACTGGGCATGAAAGTAGTTGTTGCTGGTTACCAGTTTGCCCATAGAGACGACTATGAAGGCAGGCAGATTATCCCTCAGATAAAAGGAGGGGATTTAGGTTCTATCCTTGAGGACGTACACTACGAACGAGATGAAAATATTGAGCCTGCTGTCAGCCAGGAAAGAATTGAAGAGCTGAAAAAGAAAATCGGGCTCATGGACTACGAGGGGCTTTTCCCTGAAATGAAGAATGGAACCATTGTTATTGACGACCTCAACCATCATGAAACCGAAGCTCTTGTAAAAGCTCTTAAACCCGACATTTTCTGCTCGGGGATTAAGGATAAATACTGGGCTCAGAAGCTTGGAGTCCCCTCAAGGCAGATTCACTCCTACGATTACAGCGGAAGATATACAGGCTTTTCCGGAGTTTTGAATTTTGCACGGGATATTGATATGGCCCTGCACAGCCCGACCTGGAAGTTCATACGCCCTCCATGGAAAGCTGGAGGAGTAAATTAAGGAGGGAAAAAATGTTAGACTACACCCCATGTGAAGAAGTAACCAGAGAAGCAGTAACTATAAACCCGGCAAAAATCTGCCAGCCAATCGGCGCAGTCTATGCTGCCCTTGGAGTCCACAACTGTATGCCTCACAGCCATGGGTCCCAGGGCTGTCTTTCTTACCTTCGCATGTGCCTGAGCAGGCATTTCCGTGAAAACGCAATGGGAACTACCAGCAGCTTTTCAGAAGGAACTGCAGTTTTCGGAGGCGCAGCGAATCTCAAGGAAGCCCTTGTAAACCTGACTGCAATTTACAGTCCCGAAGTAATTGCCATTCATACTACTTGTGTAGCAGAGACCATAGGAGACGATGTGAACACTATCGTAGAAGACGTCAGGATGGAAGAACTCATAGACCCTTCTATCAAAATCTGTGCGGCTTCGACTCCCAGTTACGTAGGCACTCATGTTACCGGTTACGATAATATGGTAAAGTCCTTCGTGACCACCTTTGCCAAAAAGAGTAAACCGAATGGGAAACTCAACATTATCCCGGGCTTTGTGGAACCTGGCGATATCCGGGAAATAAAGCGCATCCTGTCAATTATGAGAATCCCCAACATCGTCTTCCCGGATACGACCGATGTTTTCGATGCCCCGCTAACCGGGGAGCCTCCTATGTACCCTAAAGGCGGGACTCCGATAGGGGATATCGAAGATTCAGCAAACTCCTTTGGGACTATCGCCCTCTGCAGGATGGCAGGAGGTGCAGCAGCAAAGATCCTTGAAAGCAAATATAAAATTCCTGCAAAAATAGGGTCAACTCCAATAGGAATAAGAAATACCGATCGTTTCGTCATGAATGCAGCAAAGCTTGCCAATGTGGCAATTCCTCCGGAACTGGAGGATGAGCGCGGAAGATTGGTAGACATGATGACTGATTCCCATCCACATTACCACGCAAAAAAAGTTGCTATTTTCGGAGATCCGGATATCATTGCAGGTCTCACAAGCCTTGTGCTGGAAATGGGTATGGAACCCAGTTTAGTGCTTACCGGCACTCAAAGCTCGGAATGTGAAAAAGATATAGAAGAGCTAGTGGGCTCCGAATATCCTGAAGCAGATATTATTTCGGGAGGAGACCTCTTTACGCTGCATCAGATTATCAAAAGAAAACCTGTGGATCTCCTGATCGGCAATACATACGGGAAATTCATAGCAAAGGCAGAGGATTTACCCCTGGTCAGGGTAGGCTTCCCGATTATGGACAGGGCAAACCTGCATTACTTCCCTATCATGGGATACGCGGGCGCTGCAAGATTGGTAGAGCGCATAGGGAATACTCTGCTTGACAGAAAAGACAGGGATGCACCGGACTGGCTGCTCGAGACTATCCAGTGAGAGGCCAAAACGGAAAAAAAAGAACTGGTGCTGCAATCTGAAAACAGAAGCAAGGGGAATGAGATAGATGAAAGAGAAAACCGGAATAGTGGATACTCTCGAAGAAAGACAACCCTACATTACCAGAAAGCAGGAAAAGGGACAAGTTGTCCCACTTGCCTGCGACAGTACCTCTCTGGCAGGAGCAATTAGCCAGAGGGCATGTGTCTATTCGGGAGCCAGGGTTGTCTTGAACCCTGTAACCGACGCTGTCCATCTAGTCCACGGTCCAATTGGCTGTGCGGCTTATACCTGGGATATAAGGGGTGCCAAATCCAGCGGGGTAGAGACAAACCGCAGCAGCTTCAGCACGGACATGAAAGAGATCGATGTTGTATTCGGAGGAGAAAAGAAGCTCTTAAATGCAATCGACGAACTCGTGGAGCTCTATCACCCTCCGGTCGTTTTCGTATATTCTACATGCATTGTGGGAATTATCGGGGACGACCTGGAAGCCATTTGCAAAACAGCTAGCGCAAAGCACAATATTCCGGTAATCCCGATAAAGTCAGAAGGTTTCAAAGGCAACAAATCCGATGGATATAAGGCTGCCTGTGACGCTTTAAAGCAGTTAATCAAAAGACCGCAGGAAGAGAAAGCTGCAGATAAGAAACCTGAAACAGACCGTGAAATTACGAAATCGGGGATAAGGAAACCAAGGATCAATATCCTGGGAGATTTCAATGTAGCCGGAGATGTCTGGCTGATAAAACCCCTCTTTGAGCAAATGGGAATTGAAGTTATTGTCTCCATGACAGGGGATTCAACTGCGAAATCCATATCCAGAGCAGCTGAAGCCGACCTTAACCTCGTTCAATGCAGCGGGTCCATGACCTATCTGGCAAAGTGGATGCAGCAAGAGTATGGAATTCCATATTTGACTATTAGTTTCTTCGGAATCGAAGATCTTTCCTTAGCCCTGCGAAAGACTGCTGAATACTTTGGCTCGGAAGAGATAAAAAAGAAGACCGAAGAAATTCTGGAGACCGAGACGAATCGCATAATGCCTGAAATTTCCCGAGTGCACGAGCGGGTTAATGGGAAAAAGGCTGCGATATACATGGGAGGCCCGGCAAAAGCTCTTACGCTCATTAAAGGTTTTTCGGAACTTGGCATGGAAGTAGTTATCATAGGTACTCAGACCGGAAAAAAGGAAGATTATGAGCAGATCAGTTATTCGGTAAGGGATGGGACTGTCATTGTAGACGATGCAAACCCTCTGGAACTTGCCGAACTGCTTGTGAAACAGCAAGCAGACCTGATGGTTGCAGGCGTAAAGGAAAGGTTCATTGCATACAAATTGGGTATCGCTTTTTGTGACTTCAACCACGATAGGGTAGTGGAGTTCGAAGGCTTTGACGGTTTCGTAAATTTCGCCAGGGAAGTGGACGCCTCAATTAACAGTCCGGTCTGGAAGGCTGTCAGTCAGAGAATTCTGAAACCTGAAGCCATAAAATCTGTAAAATCAGAAAGAGCCTCAGTAAAAGAAGATACAGAAATTATTCCCGGAGAAAAAGCAGATATTTCTGAAAAACCGTGTGCAAAAAAACATAAAGATATGGATATGGAAAATTTGGTTATGGAAAATTTGGTTATGGAAGATGTGGTCATAAAACCAGAATTCTTGCATCCGAAAATGGATATTGAAGTTGAAAGTGAGGCATGAGGAGGCTCTACGATGACGAAAAGAAACTATGCAACTGTAAATCCCTGTGTTATGTGCCAGCCAATGGGAAGTGCTCTAGCTTTCAAGGGAATTGAAAACACAATGGTTCTGTACCACGGTTCCCAGGGCTGCAGCACCTATATGCGCCTCCATCTTGCTCATCATTTCAGAGAACCCGTAGACATTGCATCAAGCTCCCTCAGCGAAAGAGGAGCAGTTTACGGAGGTAGGGAAAGCCTGAAAAAAGGGTTGAGAAACGTAATCAACAGGTATAACCCAAAAGTAATCGGCGTCGCCACTACCTGCCTTGCAGAAACGATTGGGGATGACGTTCCTGCTATCATCAGAGAGTTCAAAGAAGAAGAAGGGATTGGAGACGATCTTGAAAAGGACATCATAATCATTCCAGTTTCCACCCCCAGCTACGGAGAAAGCCACGTAAGCGGGTACATAAAAGCCTTAGACGCAGTTGTCCGGAGATTTGCGAAATTTCAAGGAGAAGAAAGAGCTTCAAAAATACCGAATGGGAAACTCAACCTCATCCCGGTTGAGAGCGTTTCTCCTGCAGATGTACGGGAATTAAAAGAGATTCTTAAGCTAACTGCAGGCGATTACATTTTCCTGCCTGACATTTCCGAGACCTTTGATGCGCCTCTGAGTGATAAACTTCCAAAAATCTCTCCGGGAGGCACTCCACTTTCCGAAATAGCTGATATGCCGAACAGTCAGGCAAGCCTTGGCCTAGGTATAGTGAGCAAGAACCTTGCACTGGAATACCTGAAGGAGTCACATGGTGTGCCCGGGCACAGTGTCCCGATACCAATAGGACTTTCAAACACAGACACTTTCTTTACCGAGCTAGTTAACATCCTCAAATGCCCGATTCCCGAGAAATACCAGAACGAAAGAGGTAGGCTCCTCGATGCCATGGTGGATGTGCACAAGTACCTTTATGGTGTAAAATCAGCGATCTACGGGGACCCGGATATGGTATTCAGCCTCACAACTTTCATGCTGGAACTGGGGATGTATCCGGTGCTAGTAGCCACCGGGAGCAAAAGCCGGGACTTTGGAGCGAGAATTAAGCAAATATTTAAAGAATTAAGACCGGACCTGGAACCGATGGTCCTGGATGGAGTTGACTTTGACAGCCTGAACGATGCGGTCAGGAACTGCAGCCCGGAAATCCTTATAGGAAATTCCAATGGGAGATACATCGCCAAAGCCCTGGATATTCCTCTTGTGAGAGTCGGAATACCTATTCATGACAGAGTCGGAGCACAGAGAATCCTTACTGTTGGATACAGGGGAGCTATGGAGCTGCTTGACAGGATTACCAACACTATACTTGAAGCAACCGATACTTTCACGGCTCCGATACAGGCTGAACCGGCTGCATACGCAGGTCTGAGGGTTGAAGAAAAAGGATAATAAAACGGACTGGAGAATAAGGGAATGACTGTTGATGTTGACATCGAAAAAGATTCTACGGAAGAAAAAGCTAAAAAAGTAGGTTTCTCAAATCAGAATTTTGGTTGAAAGGCTATCTCTTTCAATCTCTCTTTTTTCAATCTCTCTTTTTTCAACCTATCTTTTACAACCTATCTTTTTCAATCTCTCTTTTGCAACCTATCTTTTACAACCCATCTTTTCATTAACTCAAGCCGCTACTAACTTTTTTCCCCGATTGTCGTACTTTATTAGATGGAATATAATTTGCTGATATTTTTACCATGAAACTCTTTGTTGGCATGTGATCTGAAAATTAATAATAATTAGTAATACAAAAACAATAAAAATTTATACCATAAGCAAGATGAAGCAATGTATGTAACAATTAGTAACACAATAAAATAGAATTATATCATTGAATATTACAAACATGAGCTGATTGAATGTCAATGGAAGGATGAATGAACTATCGAGTTCTCATCTTTTTCTATGCTTGGAAGAGGGAAACGGCACATGGCTGTCGAGAATTACTTTGGTGTCGGACCAAGACTCATAAATGGAAAGTTTCGCAGAGTCAGGAGTATGACGATGTTTAAAGTGGGCCATGGAGACTCGGAGAAGAGATTTAATGGGCAGTATAACCGGCTTCCTCTTGCATCCACGGCGACCATTAACCTTCTGGAGGGTGACATATGAACGAAGACAAAAAGATAATAAGAGATTTCTGGAATTCCCGCTCCCAAACATTCGATAAATCTCCGGGCCATTATGCCGCTAGCAAAGAGGAGGAAGAAGCATGGAAGTTGCTCCTCAGGTCAAAGCTAGGTGATGCCAAAAAGGTTCTTGATGTCGGCTCAGGAACAGGTTTTCTCTCACTGATGCTTGGCGATATGGGGTATGAGGTTGTGGGAGTCGACCTCTCAGAAAAAATGATCGCCCTTGCATCCGCCAAGGCAAAAAAAAAGGGATTTTCGATCGATTTTCATCAGGATGATGCCGAACAGCTCGGTTTTGAAAACAACTCCTTTGATGCCATAGTCAACAGGGCGGTTCTCTGGACGCTTCCGCATCCTGATATTGCGGTTCGTGAATGGATGCGGGTATTACGTCCCGGAGGAAGACTCTG
>JAUPKV010000693.1 GCA_030837265.1 Methanobacteriota archaeon | reverse complement strand
CGTGTTTTAAACAGCTCAGTATTGTAAATTACTCCTTGCTTTAAGTGGCTCTATGTCTAAGTCTTCAATAGCACTTTCTCTTTTGTAAGATATGTATTTTAATAACTCTATTTTTTATAAGCTCTTTGATTCTGTTATCTTAATTTGCTTAATTGAAAGTAATGAAGTATCTTTTTGTAGATCATGCCACTGTTAAGCAATATACCCAAAACTTAATGAAATGTGCCTTCATGAATGCAAATAAGCTTTAGTAAGTGGAAATGGGCTTTAATAAATGAAAATATACTTTAAATGTTTACTAAATGATATAATCAATGACATTTAATTTATATATTAGAAATTATATTTATTTATATATTAACTTTCTGATCCTTGATTGGACGTTAAAATAGTGATATCTCCTTTGGATTTCATTGTCTACCGGATGCTTATTATATAAGAGAAAAAGCACTATAATGAACTGGGATATATTTACCTATGAATAGTAATGCATTTACTAATTGATTTATAGGTTGAGCTCCAATTTCGTAATCGATAAACAAGCTTCAGGACATATTAGACAAATTATAAATATAAAGCTGGTTAGAGTTTTAACGAGAAACTTTTGCAAAAAGTTATATCTCTAGCAGTCGTTAAAATAAAATTGGAACTTGTAATATCTTGAAGGTTTTAGTATCTTTATTAGTAGCATTTAATATGTACTATCGTATAAATGGCTCAGGATATTCTTCTCAGAGATTTTCTGGATTTTTTAATTTAAAACGAGAAGGAGCTTTAGCATGACGGATCATAACGAATTAAAACAGAAAATGTACGAATGGACTGAAAAATATGCAAATAAAGCAGGCTATAAGCTTAATCCGGACAAAGAAGCACTTGATTACGTACTTGACGGGCTTGCAATAAAGCTTGAAAAGTTCGGAAGGCGATACTGCCCCTGCAGGATAGTCACTGGAAATAAAGAAGAAGATCGGAAGATTGTTTGTCCCTGTATCTACCACAAAGAAGAAGTCGAAAAGGATGGAAACTGCCACTGTGAACTTTTCTTTAAAGTAAGCTAAGCCAGGTTAAGCTACATTTAACTTGACTGAAAGAGTTCTGAATTCTTTCTGGGAATTGGTTAATATTCTTTTTGGGAATTGGTTAAGTAAGATGTCAGGCGACATTTCTTCTCAATTAGACCTCAAGGGATTAAACATTATAACTCACGTTTATTTCAAATCGTGAGAATATTGGGGCCGAATTAATCCATAGGACTCGCAGAGCGTTCACAGTGTTTACGGTGAGACCAAAAGCCTGCACTGTAAATTAAAAAGCAAGAGTTTAAAGGATTTAAGTATCATTACTTTATATGCATTTTAATTAAACGCTGTTTGATTTGTCCTTAATAAACTCTTCAGCTTCATTTCTAAGTTTACCGTTTAACCTATAGACTTTCATTGAAGTTTGACAATATGTAATCTAAATTAACAATTATCGACTCAAGGGTGACCTGGAATGACAAATGCAATGGAACTCTATCAGATGCTTCCAAAAACGAACTGCAAAAAATGCGGAAAAACCTCATGTATGGCTTTCGCAGTAGCCCTCATGGCTCATGAGCTCAAACCCGAGGACTGCCCTCCTCTTGTGGAAGAGCCGAAGTACAAAGAGAATTATGAAAAGATGAGCAGCATCTTCAAACCATCCGAAGGTGCAACCGAAACAGGCCTTATCGTACACGAAGACCTCTGTTTCGGATGTGGCAATTGTGTGGTTGCTTGTCCTCCTAACGTAGCTAATGATCCTTATGGAGTAGGTTCGGGAAAAGCCCCAACAAATCCTAATAAACTTGTCCTGACTGTTGAAGACGGTATCGTAAGAGCCCAGAACTTAGGGGAGTGCCGCCGTTTCGGAAAGAATAAAATTCTCTGTAACGGCTGTATAGTAACCTGCCCTGTAGAGGCAATAGAATTCGTGTGAGGGAAGTGGATATGGAGAAGAATTATCATGTATGCACAGGCTGTGGCCTGCTCTGCGACGATATCGAGCTTGATGTCGAACAGAACAAGATAAATAAAGTTCTTACAGCCTGCCGGATTGGCGTAGCCCATATGAAAGAAGGCAAGGGAGAAGCAATTTTTAGGGTTGACAACAAGCCTGTCGACGAGGCAAAGGCGATTAGTGAGGCTGCATCTATCCTGAAAAATGCAAAAAACCCTCTGATCTTCGGCCTTGGAGCTTCCACCAGCGAAACGCAGAAAACAGCCATCGAGCTTGCGAAAAAAATCAACGCTACTCTTGACGACACCTCCTCTTTTTGCCTGGGCAGTCTGGTTGAAGCCCTTATTAATGACAAGTTTAAGACCTGCACTCTTGACGATATAAGGAATAAAGCCGATGTTATTATATTCTGGGGAACAGACCCTTCGGATTCTCATCCTCGCCATCTCTCGAAATATTCATACTTCCCAAGAGGTAAAGAAAAGCAGAGAGGCTGGGAAGAAGAAAGGACAGCAATTGCAATAGATGTCCGGAAGTCCCATACTGCAAAGATCTGCGGGAACTATTTCTTTCAGATCCCTCAGGGAGGGGATGCCGAATTCGTCGAAGCTATAATTGCCGGAATTTCCGGGAAGTTGCCTAAAACTTCCTTTAATTATCCCCCTAAGAAAATACTCGAGCTGGCAAATATTCTTAAAGGGGCAAAGTTTGGTGTAATCTTTGCCGGACGCGGACTTGTCCACTCACTTGAAAACCTTGAACCTCTTTTCAGGCTGATGAAAGTCCTGAACGAGAAAGCAAATTTCCACCTGATGCCAATGTCAGGAAACTATAATACAATGGGCTTTAACGAAAACCTCTTTGCAGAAACAGGATATGTGAACCGGGTGAAGTTCGAAAACGGCACGGTACTGCATGGGCCGGAATATTCGATAGTAGAATCCCTTAAAGCAAAAAAAGTAGATGCAGCCCTCATTATAGATGCAGATCCATTTTCAATTCTCCCCAGATCCATCGTGAAAAATCTGCTAGAGATTCCTGTCATCACAATTGACTCTTATGAGACCCTTACCTCCAGGCACTCAAAAGTTTACATCAACACCGCTATAAGTGGAGTTGAGGCCGGAGGAAGTGCCACCCGTATGGACAGGGTGAAGGTTAGCTTTGAACCTGTAATTGAGACGAACCGTTCTTCGGACGAAGCAATTCTCAAGAAAATAATGGAGGCCCTCTAATGGATTTCGGATCTTTTCTTGCAACCCCGGAGATAAAGGTCAAAATAGTAACCTGCCGGGATATCTTTCAGGATAAGGCAATGATCGAAAACCGCTTTGGAGAGGAGTACAGGAATCACTCTGCCATAATAAAGCTCGACCCAGCCGACCTTAACCAGTTAAACGTGAAAAAAGGCGACACCGTAATCCTGAAAAACTCTTTCGGAAGAATAGTAGTCAAGGCTGAGGAATCAGGAACTGAGACTCCCCATAGGGGAATTGCGTATATGCCTAAAAGCCCCTGGTCCAATGTGCTGGTCTCTGACGAAACGGGTGGAACGGGAATCCCGAGGTTTGAAGACATATCCGCAACTGTTTCCAGTGCAAAAGGAGAAAAAGTTACTGAAATGGAAGCACTATTTAAATAACCCAGTGCATCTTTTTCAAAAAAGCACAATTAAAATCATTACTTAACGACAAACGCAGAAAGCGCAGAACACGTGAAAGGTGGGAAAAAGGTCAGTTTTTTCACGTTCTGCGCATTTTCCTCGGATAAATCCTTTTTTCTCAACTCCCTCTTTTTTACTGTAAAGGTAATATTTTTATAATTAGAAATAAATATCTTAAGTAAGTAATACTATTTAGGGGGAAGAAGTACTTTTAGATAATTTTATAAAAAATATCCTATCGATTCAGTGATATTCCAGCAAAGTTTGAATTTTCAATGATAAAAGGGGGAAACATGTCAAAATTTGAAGTATATTTGGATGAAATGGACAATTATCGTTTCAGGTTAAGGGCAAGAAACGGGCAGATAATTGCAGTTAGCCAGGGTTATAAAAGCAAGGAAGGTTGCCTTAAAGGCATTAAATCCGTCAAATTAAATGCTTCAAGCGCACGAATTGAGATCCTTGAAAAGGAGCTCGAAATGTAAAAGAGCTAATAAAGGATCTCGAAGTGAAAAGGAGCTAAAAGAAACTCGAAATGAAAAAGGAGCTTAAAACTGAAAATAACTTTAAAGAGGAAAGAAAGTACAGTATCAGTCCGGTTTTTGTAACACAATTCCTTCAAATCTACATATAGTAATTTTTCTTTTCCGGACAAAATATAGAAATATTTTAAAAAGTGCATAAAGCCTGAAATATGATGCAAGCAGCAAAGGTGGATAATGCCCGCTGATGTAAACCACTTTCTTGTCGTCTCTGATAGAATTATCCAGGAATCTTACTATCCCGTCAAAACTTTCTCTTTCAAGTGTGCTTCCACACGGCAGACGAGGACCAAGTACAACTACATCTTCTTCCATCCCATCGGGACTAACTGTCCCTTCAATAAAGCCGTAGTTGAAAATTGTAGGTAAAGGAGAAAAAAAATCTCTTTCATACCCTTTTCCGGTCTTGCGGTATTTCCAAAAGCTGTATTTGGGAGTTTCTATAATAATCCTCATCAGAAAATTCCCTGCCTCGTAGCTGTCTGTTTTTTTCTTGACATTGTTCATACTGATTAATTTTCCTGTTTTAAATAAAAGTCAAGCTTCTAAATAGCAATATCTTATCTACTTGACGTTGATAAGTTAATATCACTGTCGGAGAACGGGTCAAAGTATAACTTTTGATTTTTGAACAATGTCAAAGGAAATTCATTTTTTCTTTCTAATTTGCTGTGTTCCGGAAGTTTGTATATTCCGAGTGATTCTGTAAACCGAGTTTGTCTTTTTTGCAGTAGCTTCTCGCATGGTTCCCGTTCGCATCACCCGAAGGAGTATGCGAACGGTCTTTTTAAAAAGAACTATGAAAAAGAATTATGAAAAAAGATTGCTCAAATGTTAACATGCAGATAGAGATTGTGTGAAAACATGTTTGAAAGGGCTCTGTGTAGTTGATGGGTTTTTCCTCCGGATCAATTTTAAAACTTTTCGAAAATTTATCATATACTTCGCAGACTACCAGTACCGTTCGTATAATTACGATCAGATAGAAATACTCCTCAACACCCAATGATCACATAGTGGGCAGATATCGGGCGATATTTATTCATTTCACGAGCAAGCTGGCATGGAGAAAAGTACAGGTTCAAAATTAGAATTTGAAAATTTACATTCTCTTATCAAATTTTTGTATTACATTAATTTTTAAATAAATATATAACATAGTGTCAAAATTTACAAATAACTTGTAACCAGCTAACAAATTTTGACTTTGAAAGAAGAGTTGTTCCCTTTTTTTGACAGTATATGAATTTACTTGCGGCAATTGGGTCATATATATTTTTATGTGCAAGTACTCGAAGAATCGAAGATCAGGAAATGGATTCGTGTTCAAATCTGTGCAAAAATTACGTAGTGTATCACTTTAAACAGATAACTTATTAAGAGTTAGCAGAGAGGAATTTATGAAGTTCATATATAGTTATCCAGACCTCCCAAACTCCATAAGATATGTTCTATTAGGCATTATTGAGTTAACATTGTGTGTTAAAGCTTGCGTTATTCTGCCCCTGGGGAAAATAGCTTCTTGGGAATGAAGTAGATGATCAGGAACAAAATTGGAACAAAAAGACTGCTTCTAGCAATGCTTCTGCTTGCTGTTGCATTGGTACCGGCTGTTAATGCTCAAAATGAGAAAAATTATTCGGTAGCCGAAGAGGTAGCTTTTGAACATGTAAATGCGCAAATAATAAATTTCATTGCAGAAGGTGGCGAATTTGCAGGATGGAAAGGAGCTTCTGTCGATCCCACGCCATTGGAACTCTATGATCCAAACGGGCAGAAATTGTATTATCAATTTTCCGTATATAAAAATAAGAGCCTGATAGGTAGAGTCGACGTAGGGGCGAATAAAACCCTTGGGCAGTCAATTCAGGTTATTGAACTAACTCCGGTTATGTGCAATATAACTGAAGCAGTTAATAAGTCAATTGAAACTGCCAGAAATGAATATCCGAATGGGGAAATAAAAGCAACTGAGATGGTTGTATATTGCTATCCCAGCATTGGAGCGATGACCATAATTAAGGACAGAGCTTCGGGAAATGAGCATCGGATATTTGTAGACGCAAATACTCTCGAAGTGATACCTGATAAACCTGCAACTGAAACAGAGTCCGGAATCTGGTCAATTTTTGACCGGAGATTACAAAATGGGGTGGATGAGAATTTAAAGAGCTGGCAGGCAAGCGATCAGTTTGTTAAATCCGTAGAACAGGAAGTAGCTGATAAAGGAATTTGTATCAGTGTGCCAGTGAAATTGGATGATTACTTGAATTTAGAGGCAACCAATGTGAATTATGAGTACTATACTTACTTTTTTGGGCTTTACTCAATGGGGAATACCGTAATTAGCAGATATGTAAAACTTCCGGTACTGGAAACTGAAGCACAGAAAGAAAACTGGAACTCTTCTCTAGAAGACCTCAGTAACAGGATAAAAGATAAGGTTGCTTCCAAATACATGTATCCTCACGGAGAGGTAATGTCTTGCGGAAATAATAGCAGAGGATACTTTGTAATTTTGTTCAAGTATGGCAGAGTTGATGAACCTTTGATGGATGAGATATACACTCTAATAGACGATTCTGCAAAAAAGATGGGCATCCGGGACATCCCCGTCGAGTTTGGTTACGGAACCTACTGGGAGGTAATTAACCTGGTAGGCATTAACAGCTGGTTCTGGTATGGAAATAGTACGGAGAATTTGTCTAAATCAAATATTGATGTTCTTGAAGATTCTATGGAGCACAAACCTACTATGCCCCCGCATAAAACAATTGCAGCTTATGGAATCATTCCTTTGTTAAAAGACCCGAATGAGATTAACTTATGGCAGGAAAAGCTGAATACGGTTGATGATCACATCCAGGAAAAAATCGCGCCATATATGGAAAGAGGTCAGATAATAAATTATGGGGCAAGGATAAGGCTGGAAATAGAAGTTAACGAAACATTGCCTCCCGAAGAAAAGAAAACTATAGCTAAAGAGGTCTACCGGATCATTGACGAAGAAGCAAGAAAACAAAATATTATAGATGTTCCTGTTATTTTTATACCAACATCTGAAAAAGAAGCCATGACCGAACCTAATGATTCGAATAATAGTGATTTTGAATCTGACACTGACGATAAGCCAAGCAAAAATGACTCTGTTCCAGGCTTTGGATTATTGGGAAGCTTAACCTGCCTTTATGGAGGATGGAAACTCAGGAGAAAATAAGAGCCTATCCGAAAAGAATCGGGGATGGTACTTATCCAAAAAATGAAGCACCTGCGATTAGGGTAATGCTGAGAGAGTAATAGAGTATTGTCTTCAAAGTTTAATACTATTCTATTCAATTTCGAATTCAAGCAAAATAAGTACCAAGATCCTCATCAGGTATCTAACATTTTTCTTCGGTGTAAAAAATACCTAACTAATGTTTAGTGAATAACCAAAAGTTATAATACAACCATAAGTTATAATATAACCATTAGTTACAATATTCTAATGAGACTGCCTCCTGGCAGAATACTACAAAATTGCTGGAGTAAGTGAAATGAAAATCGAATCTGTGAAATTGGCTTATTTTTCACCTACCGGAACAACAAAAGCGGTTGTTCAGGGCATTGCGCATGGTATTAATCCGGGCACCAGGGAATTAATTGATATAACCACACCGGATGCAGGAAAACAACCGTTATTGACCTCGGAAAATGAATTGCTTATAATTGGAGTTCCCGTTTATATGGGGAGAGTGCCGGCAGTACTGATTGAATGGCTGAATGCAATTCAAGCTCATAATACCCCCACGGTCTGTGTTGTTGTCTATGGTAATCGTGTATATGACGATGCACTACTCGAACTAAAAAATATTGTAATAAAATGTGGGGGTATTCCCATTGCCGGTGCAGCATATATCGGGGAACATTCATTCTCAAATTCCGAGACGCCAACAGCACAGGGACGTCCAGATGAAGAGGATTTAAATCATGCAAAAGTATTCGGACTGAAAATCCGTGAAAAGCTACAATCAATTTCATTAATCTCTCAAATTTCTGATGTAGATATACCTGGCGTTTATCCCTATAGAGGTAGTTCGAAGTTATGGGATGTTGATTTTATCGCAGTCAGTGATGAGTGTTCACAATGCGGAATCTGTGCAGAGAAGTGTCCTGTTGGTGCTATTGATGCGGAAAATTCCCGTTTGATTGATACGGAAAAATGCATCACCTGCTGTGCGTGTATCAAAAACTGCCCGCAAAATGCCAGGTCGATGAAACCCGGGCTGGTTAAAGACGCATCAGTGCGTCTCCATACGCTCTATAGCCAGCGAAAGGAGCCTGAATGTTTTATCTAACGAATATATCCCAATTATTGAATAAATATGGGTTGGTCGGAGGGAAAGAATGGGAATAGCTGATAGAAAACAAAGAGAAAAAGAGCAGCGAAAGACAGAGATTCTCGATGCAGCCGAACGTCTCTTTTTTTCTAGAAGTTACGAAGATGTTTCCATGGAAGAGATCGCCCGAAAGGTTGAACTGAATAAGGCTACCCTCTATTTATATTTCAAAAATAAGGAGACGATTTTCGCTACCATCGTACTCCGGGGTATCCAGATCCTTAAAGAAAAATACATGGAATGCATGGAGAAAAAGGTGCCGGGTATTGCCAAGGTAGCCCTGATGGGACAGGCTTATTACCAATTTTCACAGGAATACCCCGATTATCTTCGAATGATCCACTTTTATGGGTCTGAACGTTTTTCCAAAGAGAACCCGTGTACTGCAGAGATTGGAAAAGGATACGGCACCTGCCGCCTGATCCTGCGGGATGCGATCCGGGAAGGCATCGATGAAGGGACAATCCGGGCCGATCTCGATCCGTTCCTGACCTCGATGTATCTTATGATATCCTTTATGGGTATCCTCTCCATGGAAAATAAATGGAAACTGGTGATTGAGGCGGAGGGATTTAGCTACGAGCAGTTCACCAGTGAATTCTTCAGGTTCATTACTCCGGCAATTTCATCCGGTGAGAGTTCTCACAACATGGATGTTAAGGATTTCACAGAATTTGGATTCTTTTTAACGGAACCTTTGCCTGAGGAGAAAATGAGAAAAAAATCTTAATTTTTGATATCGTGGGTGCTTAACACTTTATTGCTTCTTTTTCTTGCCCTAAGGGCTCATATTATTTTAATCGCCAAAATAACCGGAATCACATTTTAATATATGGATACTACCTTAATACCGTAATAATATATTTACGGCTCTTTTCCTGCGCTCTCGGGGTTTTTCCGTCATATGTATGAAAAAAGAGATATGGAAAAAGAGAATTTTGAATGACAGCCTTCTCTTCTCGATTTTTCAGGTTCGATTACTTTACTCAACCATTCCCTTGGAAAAAGGTTAAAATACCGAATCAGTTTTTCATATTATCCGCAAACTTATGACGGCAATAAAGCAGGGATCATACAAAGAAATCAAAAGGCGTTAAGGACCGATTAAAGAAGCTCAAAGAAACAAAGTAACCACGCAAATCTTTCTTTCAAAAACCTCACTTCTCTGCCGCCTGAAATCTCAAAGTTAAAGAGCCTTACCGGACTTCATATCTTAAGGAATCATTTTACTTCGCTGCCCCCTGAATAATTATTTTGTGTATCGCGTGTGAAATCACTAGCAGTCATGCATTTGTCTGACATTTTTTAATTAGCTTTTCCCTTTCTTCCTTTATCCTTTTCATGTCTTCATCAAATGAATCATGAAGTGGGGTACGTACACACTTTATAGGGCCTTTTCTCATAGTATTTCCTTCTCAGTTACACCTGTGATTTTCTATTTTGATATATTTTTAAACAAATATATAATTTCACCTGAAAAATTATTTTTCTGTCACTTTATTTATACTGTCGCTATTCTTCTTTTGTCAGTGGCCGCCCAATATTTGCTCACTCCGTGAGCATGCGGGCGTTGAGAGAAGCTTTAAGCGTTATGCATCGAAGTTATTACATTTATTAGATAGTTCTTAGTTGGTTAATGAAATTGAGTTTTGAGGACAGGCAATTCCGAAAACCATTTCAAAGCCCGCGTACTCTTTTAGGTCCCGCTCTTAGTTGTAGTAATTCAGACCATTGGTTAGTCCCACTGACTCATTTCTGGTGTTACCCTTTTTGCGGGCTCAATTGAGTACGAGGAGATAGGGAACAGTTAAAATATTTTTGCCTGAATGCTTCCTCTTTCGATTATCATATTTGCCCTTTCAACAGCTAGTTCAAGAGTCGTGTTTAGATGGTTGGTATCAAAAAGTGGTTTAGGTAAGCCAGATATCTGGTAGGGAATGATAATATAAAAGGATCAAATAAATATACATACCTGGTATTAAAAAATCCTGGTTAAAAGAAATGATATTCTAAATTACTTTATTCAAGTTTATCTTTAAAATTTAACCCCGGACAAGGATTATTTTTTTTCCAAAACAGAATTATATAAAATATTAAATATGAAAGTAAGTTTATATGTTAGTAAGTTTACTTTTCGTTGTCAAACCGCAATATCGGCAAGACAATTAAAACTACGATGTATAGTAAAAAAAACTTAATCAACCAAGATGAAATAAGAGAAAAAATTCAAATTTTCATTTTGGGTTAGATAAAAGTTTGCTTTCTAATTCCAACCTAAATTAAGAGGTGAATATGATGAAAATGAAACACATAATTGCCCTATGTCTTGTTCTCACGCTCTTACTGCCTTCAACAGCATTTGCTGCTACCAGTACTGCTACTCCAAAACTAACTGTCAAAGTAGTTAAGAATGGAGGAACAACTGTAACTGCTTATTATACGTATTCCGGCCCAGCCGAAAGATATCATCAGTGGAATTTCAATAATTTCTTTAAATGTAACTGCAATCATCGAACTTATACATTTGCTAAACATGGAACATATAAAGTTTCCATAGATTTGTATACTAAAAATGGAAAGAAATATACAGCATATCAGAAAGTAACAGTATAAGTTATCCATAAAAATTGTCTACGAAAGTAACATTGTTTGGTGGTTCTCTACCACCAAGTCTTAAAAATACAAAACACTCTGATTCTGAATAATTTGGAAAGTTCCCACATGCAAATACATCTACTTAATCAAAATATTGAAATAGTAAGAGATCTAATCTATCTATGCCTAACATACGCCGAAAACAGGTAAAGAAATTACCTGTTACCTCAAAACATCCAAAAGCCAGACAAAATGGGCGGGCTTCCAACTCTCCAGTTCCCCGCCCAAATCCTTTCTTTTAATAAGTTTCCAGATTTATTGCGGTTGGTTTGTCTTTCTTAAATATTTTATATATATCTAATTAAT
>JAUPKV010000692.1 GCA_030837265.1 Methanobacteriota archaeon | reverse complement strand
ACTAGCTAACATACATATTTTGAAAATTATTAAAAATATTGTTATTTTAACCAGCCTTTTTCCGTCCAGTAGTCACAGTTATGCGTCCAGTGATCTTTATTTGCAAGGATTACATATTTGAACCGTTCTCTCCAGGCTTCTTGTTTTGCTTTTTGTTCGGGGTACGGCCTTTTTTCTTTTATCGCTTCAACAAGATCTGTGCCCATTTCTTGTGATTTTACGATAGCTGCATCCATTGCTGAGGGACCCTGTGCCATTGCATAGCCCACTCCCCCGATAGCGTTGCCTCCACAGTTGATCATAAATGTATTCATAATATTAAGAACAAAATCTACCTCATCAATGCCCGAACCCGCAGTTGTTAAGGAAAGACCATATTTCGCTTCAAAGAGCTGTTCATGAGCAATAAGCGGGCTTCTATCAAACAGCGTCTTGAGCTGAGCTGTCACATTCATCATATAATTAGGACTGCTCCAGATTATGCCATCTGCGTCCAATAACTTTTTAAGTACTAACTGGTAGTCGTCTTTTATTGAGCATACACCTTTATCATGACAGGAATTGCATGCAGTACAGTACTTAATTTTCAATTTTGCAATATCAATTAACTCAATGTCGGCCCCTGCTTCTTTGGCTCCAGCCAGAGCAGAATCCAATAATTTTAATGTATTACTATTTTTACGTCTTGGACTTGAGTGTATCCCGACTATTTTCATATGTATACTCCTCTCATTTTTACGAAATTGACAATAAATTACTTAATTAAGACTTTATATTCATTTTGTAACTTTTAGAGGGGTATTAGTGACTAAAATCAATATGTAACAATATCAGCACTTACTAATAATTCAGACCGTGAAAAAAAAGAGTTACTAAAAATAGGGAATAAAAAAGAGTTTTGTGTTAGATAATTGCTGGTTTATTCGTTCCATATGCCATTAAATATGCTTGCTTGGTAAGATGCAATTGACACATTTGGAATCCATATAGCTATCGTAGTGTCGATATCCAGAATATCGTCTTCTACCTTTGAGAACACGATTAGTAGTTCTTTGTCATCTATTATTACAAATTTTGAAAATGCAGGTCCGGATATTTTTATTTTGGGTATAATCGAAGATAAGTTTTTAATTATATCCAGTTCGCCATCTTTCAGTTTTATACTCTGTCTAGATATAACACGTATATTTAGCCCTTTTTTCGTAGCATATAATAATTCTGTTTTAAGCTGCTCAATTTCATTTTCAGAGTAAAGGGCTCCCAACAGCATTATGTCTTTTTTAGCTCTTCTTATCATATCGAGTGTTTTTGCCGTTATATTATTCATTCCTCTTAAAAGCCATACTTTCGGTATTTCATTATCAATTAATTTATCATACAGCTCTGACAATTGATTTGATACCTCATCAATTTCAGAATTGAAAGCAGCTTTTCTCTCTTCGATTACATCTTTAGGGTATTTAGCAGTATATTTTATAGGTCTCGTATGTTCGGCTGTTATCCATTTCTCGGTTTTGAGCCTTCTCAAGACATCATAGATCTTCGTTCGAGGCACTTCCGATTCAGAAGCAAGCTCAGTCGCATCGCTCGGACCCAGCGAAACAAGCGTGGCATAAACCCTTGAACCGTAATATGTTAATCCTAATTTTTGCAATGTCACTAACATTTTTTCATCGAGTAGCATATTTTATACACCAATTTAATCCAAAAATAATAGGAAAACCAAATGATTTGGAAAATCAGATGAAACTTGATCTGTAAAAATGGGAAAGCAGTTTTTATAACTGCAGTTTATAATTTTGACAGCATTACGGACAATGTTACAGTGACGATGAACTTAACAACTTCAGGCTGACCTAAACAGGAAAAAGCCTTGGTCCCAGATAGGCGTATTTTTAAAGATAGGCCTACATCATAAAGATAAAAACATAGAATTGATATTTCCGGCGTTTAAGGTCAAATGTTTGGAGTTGAAATTAGGGCAACCACGAGCTAAAAGCCTATCAATAATATTCTATAGCAACCATTGTATATTTTATGGAGCTTTTTCTCGAGGCCGTCTCATCTTAATAATTGTGTTCTTCAGGTACCTTGAATTCTTCAGGTAATTCCACTACTCCGCTGGCACCTTCAAGCACACCTTCCTTTAATTCCAGTGCCATGAATGCTTCGGCAGGCGCTCCAAAGGTATCTTTTATTCCCCATGTGCCAGCCTGTTTAAATCCGAATTTTGGATAATACTCAGGATGCCCAAAGACTATCACGGAATTATATCCCAATTGCCGGCAAACTTTAAGCCCTTCTTTTATGAGTTTACCTCCAATACCTTTTTTTTGGAACTCAGGCCGAACTGCAAGCGGGGCAAGTGAAATAGTTTCTTTTTCTTTTCCTTCCTCTGACCTGATCACTATCGGGAAAAAGAGAATATGACCAATTATTTCTCCATTGGCTTCAGCTACCAGAGAAAGCTCCGTGACAAATTTAGGATTCTTCCGGAGGTCTTCTACAAGTTTTCCTTCAGCAGGCTGTCCGAAGGCAAGGTCGTTTACTTCGGTTATTACAGGATAGTCAGAAGGAGTTTCGGGGCGGATTGTAAGAGACATTGATTTTAGTTATATCATTCTCATTTATTTATTTTCTGGCTCTGTAGAAATCTTGTAAATTAAATTTTGTACTATTTTTCACAGGAACACTTGGAGATTTAAAATATATCGGGAAAAATAGACATTTCCACAACTATCCCAGAAACCTGGCCCGTACATACTTGTTTTAATCGCGTTGTGGATCCGGCCCGGGATATACGGTCCATTTGGCTAGAACGATAGCCATGACCTTTGTATGTGCTTTCAGGTATGTGTGATTTAGGTGTGTGGAAGGTTACAATCTCCACTATAAGTGCTCTTTCGAAAAAACAGATCTTTTTCCAATGCAACAATAACAGCAGCTACAATAATGAGCACCACAGTTTCAATACACTTTGTTATTTGAGATAAATCCAGTATCTCCTGCGAAATATTGACCAGGAAGTGAAAGAGAATAGCTGCAGGAATGCTTTTCCTGTTTTTTATACAGATCCAGCTAATGATCACTCCTAAAGGGATGATGCTGACAAAAAAATTCACACCATACAAGATGTTTTGATGAAAAATTTCATACTGATAGGAATTGTTTACAAATATCAGCGGAAAGTGCCAGAGCGACCAGAGTATACTGAAAATAAGTGATGCTTTAAAGTAGGTGTACCTACTCTGCAGACTGTCGAAGGCATACCCTCTCCATCCAAGCTCTTCAAAACCTGCAGAAAGCAAAAGAAGAAGCAATACAGGAACAAATCCGGATGAAAAAGAGAAACCTTCTGAAAATTGAAACTGTGAAGTCGATCCCCCAAATGGAAGAGAAAGGAAAATAGAT
>JAUPKV010000691.1 GCA_030837265.1 Methanobacteriota archaeon | reverse complement strand
GGATATCTACCGCTATATCAGTTCTACTCCTTCTTTTAATACTGACTCCTCCCCATTAAAAACTATTTTTGTAATTAATATTGCGATAATAATTAGACATCATTTTCAATAAATGAAAAAGATTTTAGATTTAATCGTATTGCTTTCTATATAAAAATATCTGTTTTATATAAAATCAGAACTTATGTTATTAACTCGGAAGTACAAAATAAGACTCCAAAAAACCTCAATTGTAGAAGCTATAACTTGCTAAAATTCACAGAGCCTCCACCTGCCTTTCAATAAAAATTTAGGGTTTTAATAGCCTTATGTCTATTTCTGTTTTACCAAAACCCAAAAAGTTTAAGGGAATATAAACACAAGATCCCTGATATTATATTAATTGCTACAAGCTGCCCCCGGATCTTCTTCCATTTTTTTATCAAGATATGATTTCCCCAATATGCCATCGAAGTTGCCATCATACCAGTGATAAAAGCCACAACTATATCTGGGAGCCCAAAAAATTTACTGAGAATTAATCCGGCTCCTCCAACTACACATACCGGACAGACCATAGTACCCCTCCCAATGTTAAGTCTTATTCTAGCTTTTGAGCAGTCACTTGATTCATTTCTATAGAATTATTTACTGCTTTCAGATAATAAAAATAGAAGAATTCAAACTATAAATAGATATATAGAAAAAAAATTAGGAATAAAAATAAGTAATTGATGAAATTAAAATTAGTACTTATATATTTGAATGCAATATGGTAGAATTAGAATAAAATGAGGTGATTTTTCCAAATACTGGTTTCTAAAAAACCGTATGAAGCGCAGATATTTTTATAACCGGCAGTTCTTTTGACCGATCTGATAAAAACGTTACTTACAGCTTCGATGGGGAGCTAACAAATGGACAGAATACCGAGACGGTTTTAACCAACTTCTGTTATGTACCACCCTAATGAGGTTTTGCCTCATTTGTTTTTTATATGTACGGGCAGAGCAAGTTTTATTTATAATTAATAACTATCAGGAAAATTCATTCGACTAATTTTATCTATTTCCCTGTTGTTTTAATAATCAAAATTGACAAAATTTTGATTTATTAGGTCAAAAAATACACTTGATTTAATGATTAAAATAAGGGAATAGGCGACCAGATGAAAAAGCTAGTATTATTAGTGATACTGCTTGCTGTTGTACTTTTTACGGCTGGCTGTATTGAAAATCTCTTACACTCTCAAGGAAATGCTGGAAAAAGTGCTGTTGTGGAAATTAAGCAACTGGAGCAAATTAATTCATCCCTCCAGAAAAACCCGGTTTTTGTGAAAATCGGAGCTAAATGGTGTCCACATTGCCGGTCAATGAAGCCTATACTTGAAAAGTTAGCTGCAGATTATGAAGGGAATGCGACCATCGCAGCTATTGATGTAGATCAGAGTCCAGAAATTATAAAATATTTTGAAGTTAAAGAAATTCCGGATTCCTGTGTAATAATTGGTATGGAAAATGGAACATACACCTATATGCAAGAGAACGGGACTATCAGCATGAACAGATCCCAGGCAAAACTCATTGGATATAATGAGACTGCTGGCCCTGATGAAGAAACGTTTAAAAAAGTTCTGGATCTTGCGGTAATCCGGAGGGAGAAAAGCAGGTCCAAATAAAGAACTTGCTTTGTCAAAAGTGATTTATGCTAGCAATCCCTTTTTTATATGGGGTTTAATGAGAGAATTCGCAAGACCGAGAGTCATCGTCAGTAAATGCCTCGAATTTGATCACTGCCGGTATAACGGAGATATAATAAGAAGTCCGATAGTGGCAAAACTCAGGGAATATGTTGATTTTCTACCTGTTTGTGCAGAAATGGAAATCGGGCTTGGGGTCCCAAGAAAGCCAGTGCGGATAATTCTCGATAAAGGAGTACAACAGCTTGTGCAGCCAGCTACCGGCAGGGATGTTACTGAGGACATGAAGACTTTTTGTACTGATTTTCTCGATTCTGCAAGCGATGTTGACGGTTTTATCCTGAAATTCAGGTCTCCTTCCTGTGGGATTAAAGATGTGAAAGTCTATCCCACTACCGGTAAATCAGGAGCAATTGAGAAAACGTCAGGATTTTTCGGGAAAGCAGTCCTGGGTAGATATCCTTTTCTCCCTATTGAGGATGAAGGAAGGCTCAGAAATGCCCGGATAAAAGAGCACTTCCTGACTAAACTCTTTACACTTGCAGCTTTTCGGAAAACCAAATCGGAAGGGAGCATGAAAGGCCTCATCAAGTTTCATACAGAAAACAAATACCTGCTCATGGCTTACAATCAGGCCGAACTCCGTAAAATGGGAACAATAGCCGCAAATAAAGAAAACAAACCCTTTAAAGAGTTGATTTCCGAATACGAAACGCACCTCTACCGTGCCTTTTCCATGCCTCTGAAATACTCTTCGAGCATTAATGTGCTCATGCATGCTTTCGGTCACTTTTCGGACCAGCTTTTAAGTCGAGAAAAAACTCTGTTTTTAGACTGGATCCAGAAATACAGGGAAGGAAAAACTTCTCTCTGCCCTTCAATAAATATAATAAGGTCGTGGATAGTGCGTTTTGAGGACCAGTATCTTATGCAACAAACTTTTTTCGAGCCCTATCCTGAAGATTTATTAGAAGTGGATCCGGTTGAATCTCAACTAAGAGAGGATCTCTGGAAAGGAGTTTTATTGGGAGATTTATCTAATGGAAATAATTTGCGAAATGGTTAAAGCTGAGTTACTTATAAATCGTATATAATCAATCTACTATTGAGTACTTGCCAAGGCACTCTAAGTTCAAAAGAATTAATCAAACAGATGGAGTGGTCAAATGAAAAGACTATACAGATCAAGGACCCATAGAATTATTGCAGGAGTTTGTGGTGGCATAGCTGATTATACTAATATCGATCCAACAATTGTAAGGCTGCTTTGGTTGCTTGTGTCTTTATTCTGGGGAGCAGGAATAATTGCTTACATCATAGCAGTAATTATAATTCCTGAAGAACCTTATTAAAATCCTGGAATATCTATTGGACCAATAATTCGTTCGTATAACTATCATTTTCCCTTAGAAGCGCTTATAGCGCGGATCATTTTTTACGAGTTAAAAAGTTGATCTACAAACCAATTGGGGTCGAATTTTTTAATATCTTCATAGCGCTGACCTATGCCGAAAAAGAGAATGGGCTTGCCTGTTATATAGGCAATGGATATTGCTGCTCCTCCTTTGGCATCAGCATCGATTTTTGTCAGGATGGATCCGTCAATTGGCACGGCTTCGTTGAACTGTGCAGCTCTTTCGACTGCGTCATTTCCTGCGACTGCTTCATCCACAAAAATTATGAGATCCGGAGTGCTTACCCTGCAGATCTTTTCCATCTGAGACATAAGATTCAGGTTCGTATGCATGCGGCCTGCAGTGTCAGAGAGCACAAAATCTATTTTATGGGCTTTTGCATACTGGACGGCGTCGTAAATAACTGCTGCCGGGTCGGCCCCCGCCTGGTGCTTTATCATTTTCACTCCCAGCCGGCTTGCGTGGATTCCAAGCTGATCGATTGCGCCTGCCCTGAAAGTATCTCCTGCAGCCAGGATCACGGTATGATCTGATTTGAGCAACCTGTGGGTTAATTTAGCTATAGAGGTTGTTTTTCCTGTTCCGTTAATTCCGACAAATACAATATGAACAGGTCTTTCTATACGTTCTACATACTCATCAAAATCAATAGTATTAGCCGAGACTATGTCCAGAATGGCTTTTCTCAGAGCTGCCTCTACAACTTCTCCGGTATCACTGCCAATATGTTTTGTGGTACCTGTGAGCTGTTTTTTCACGGAGTTCACAATTGCTTCGGAAACAGTGAGAGCAAGATCACTTTCAAGAAGTCCCATCTCAAGATCCCATAGAGGCTCTTCAAGGTCCTTTTCACTCAGGTAGACTTCTCTATTGAAGACCAGGGCTTTTGCCTTTTGAGCAAGTCCGACCTTTGAAGTAACCTTTTTGAAAAAAGATTTTTTCTCCTCGGGTTTTTTCTCTTCCTGTGCTTTTTCGTGCTCAATTTTAAGCTGGGCTTCTCTCTTTTTTTCTTCAACCTTTCTTTTATAGTCTGCTTTTTTCTTTTCTTCTATCTCGACAGTCGAAGACTTTGTTACTACCGGTTCTGCAGGTTTGGTTTCAAGCTTAGCAGGCTTGAAATCTTCAAATTTTTTCTCTTCCGGGAGTGCTGTAGATTTAGTTTCTTCAAAAACAGGTTCGATCTCTTCTTCAAGATCTTCTTCAAGATCCTCTTCAAAATCTTCTTCAAAGTCCTCTTCATCTGGTACGGGCTCGGTAGTTATTGCTTTTTTATCAATCGTACCAATGAGTGCTTTTTTAAAATTCCCTAGTTTCTCTTTGAATTTGTTAAACACAGCATTCCACCCGGAGAGATTCAATGAAAAATAGATAAAAGTTAATTTAAATAAAAGTTAATTCTTGAAAACGTTTTGAATTTATTTCTGGCTTCTCTTAAACTAATTTTGAGATTTCTTCCGAGCTGGGCTTTCTCACACCAGGCCAGCTTGCTGAAGTCTTGTAGCTTCAGCTTCCAGGGCTTGAATACCCTGTGCAAATTTAGTCAGTGAAGCATTCATTTGTTCAAGAATTTTAGTAAGCTGCTCTTTACGGCGGTTCAATGTCTCAATAGCTTCATCTGCGGTCTTTTCTGCACTGAAACCGGATCCCAGATTTACAATGATCTTGTCTACATTTTTTATTTCCGCATGAGCATATGAACCATAGCCTACAGGAACCATAGTTTCGGCAGTCTTGCCCTCAACAGTGGCCGCTTTCAGTTCGTTGATTGTTACGATTGTCTGATCGCAGTTTGCAATGGAAGCCTGAATTACATTCATTTCCTGTCTCAAGGCTTCGGCCTGCCTCTGGAATTCCTGATACCTGGCCGCCAGATTCCTTAAATCGTCTTCACTGACATTTGCCATGATCTTCACTCCTCAGAAATGCTTTCGATCTGGATCTGACTTCTTTTAATACCATGCTTGCTTCCGAAGATTGAATATACCTTATCTGTTGCATTCTTTTCGTTCTGACTTTCAACTTTCTTTGTGAAGTTTTCCCAGTTAGTTCCTGCTATAAACTTGCCTTTTACTATAAAATTCTTCATCTCGGTCACCATTCACGCCGTAGCTTTATTTCGGAACAGATAGATAGATAGTTAACTTTGGATACTAGCTCAGGGTAGAGTATCATTCTATGAATCCCAGTGCTTCTTCAATTCTCCCAAGTTCGGGTCCTGTAGTCTCCGCACCTGCCAGATAGCCCTTTGAGTTAGCAAGCACGCCTGAGCCTAACATCTGGGTCCCAAAGTTCGTAGTCCCTATATTTACCGGAAGTTTGAAGATACTTTCCAGATTTTCTCTTTCCAAAAGTGTCACTTTCGGGTGTACCAGAAGCCCTTGATTAGTGATGACTCCTGCCATCCCTACATTTTTCATTCCGGCAATTGTTCCCCTATAAACTTCGACTTTAAGAGTTTCAGCGATAGCTTCAATAGCTCTATCAGATAATTCCGGATGAACAAGGGCTGCAAAATCGTTTGCTAGCACAATGTTACCTACTGCATTTAATTTATCGGGGAGGATTTTTACCTGAACTCCGGTTAATTTTTGTAGCTCATCGGTGTCGGTTCCATACGATACCAGAAAACCGTTTGAATTCCCCCTGGAGAGAGCCCCTACTACAACGCTTCCATTCACAATAGTCTCAACTACTCTTACGTTAAGCGAATTTTCAAGTAAAGCACAGGTCTCCGGTTTTGTATTGGGGGGGATGAGAACAACATCTTCCGTGCATGTTGCAAATACCCCAATCATTGGGGTATCGTAGATATCCACTGTTCGAATCATGTTCCTTAGCTTCAGTTTTCTGATATTTTACTGGGCGAGTTCTACCTGGACTTCGCCATCTGCGAATTTCACAGCTCTGACCCGGACGGAGAGAGGAGGCTTTTCGCAGCCTCTTTCCCAGAGGTGCTCATTGATTGAGCTATCCAGCTTAATCTGCACGAGCTCAACTTTCATGTGCCTTACAAGATAGTTCCTTACTTCAATAACTGCCCTGTTTGCTCTTTTCCATGAAGGTACGCTCTTTACAACTCTAAGGGGGATAGTATAGATTTGTTCCTTTACTGTATCATCTGCCATTTTTCCCACCTACCTCACTTACTTTACATCAAGGCTTCTTCTTCTCCAGTGCCTGCGCCTGGGATGACTTACTACCTTCCGGTTAGTTTTTACTATAACCCACACCGGAACGCGTGTATTCTGTTTGTGCGCCTTTGCAAGACGCATCTTCTGTCCTTTCATATTATGACTCAAGTGAATCCACACCTGTTAAGTAAATAATTTCGCCGCTATTATTTAACGTCGATTTTCTATTTTAACAAATAGATTAAATAAGAATATGTGTTTATTTATTGTAATACCGGTAAATATATGAGAGCTTTGTTAGACTGTAGAATATAAGGGTTGAATATAACTCGATTATCGTATAAATCTTTATTCCAGAATATCTCCCCTTTCAGAAAACTTCCTGATCTTCCAAGCTTCTTAAAACCAATTCTTTTCTCGAAAGCACATGGGATTGGATATGGGCAGGAAACAGTTCTTTTACTTTCTCAGCACTGTGCCTCTGTTTGATAAGCTCCCTGAGCTCAGTTTCATAATCCGCTTTTTGGATAATTTCACTGGGTCCTTCTTCAATTCTCAGGTATCTCTCAACAAGAGCACTCAAGGTTTTTTTACCGTATCCTTTCAAGGGGCAAATATATTGAACTCCCAGTCGGTCTTCAATACTCCTTACCTGAGAAATCGAGAGCACAGGAACCCTGTCATCTCTCCTGGTGCCGTCAGCAATTAAATTTACCTCGGGATCCAAAGCAAGAGTTTCTACTGCTTTCTCATGGATATAATTGATAGCACTTTTTGGGAACCCATCCCTCATTATTTTATCATATGCTTTTTCAAGTGTTTCCTGTTCGATAATGAGAACTCTATGCGGAAACTGTAGCTCTTTTGCAGCCTTTGCCGCTAGCTCTCCATTGGGAAGCAAGCCAAAACTGCAGGTTACAAGTTCGACCTCAAAAAACGGTTCCATTAGAAAGGCAGCAAGTGAACTGTCCTTACCACCACTAAAAAGGACCGAAACTTTCATCGTACTTAAACCCGGGTTATAGACGTCTTACGCTTTTTTGGCTGCATCTTTATCAGGAGTGTTTTAAGTTTTTCATCGTCGATTTGAGACGGGAGTCGTCCACTCTGCGCAAGCGAGATCAGTTGCATCTCGATCTGCTCCACAAAGGCTGGCCGTGACATCTTCAGAGTAGTCAGGCGCTCTCTAGCTTCGGGGGTCAGAATTTGCCTCAGGATAGCCTGCTTCTGTGCATCCATTTCAGCTCTGGCCTGTTCCTGCTGGTAAGCTGCCTGCACATCGGGCTGCTGTGCCTGCTGTCTCTGGATCTCTGCAAGCCGTCTCCTTCGGAGTTCTTCTAATTCGTCGTCAGTAGACATGGCTATCACCCTAAATACCGGTTTTTCGTAAGAAAGATTTCTC
>JAUPKV010000690.1 GCA_030837265.1 Methanobacteriota archaeon | reverse complement strand
ATATGGCAGGATAAATTTCGCCTACCTGTTCCCATACAGGTCTTCCGTGACAGAAAAACTTGAACGTGGGTGTGCCCATGACTCCATATCTTTCCGTAGTCCATGGGTTTGACGCAATGTCAAGACGGGCGAAAATTACAGTGTTTTCAAATTGCTGTGCATATTCTACAAAATAAGGTTCCATTGCTTTGCAATAAGGGCATGTTGGGCTATAAAACATAACGATAACTGGTTTTGGAGAGTCTTCTACCATCTGTCCCCATGTCATATCATTAATCTCAATTATATTAGCGCCGTCCAATTACTATTACCCCCATATTAAATAATTATAAGACTGATCTAACTTTGGATTAACAAAATAGACATTTGTAGTAAATCAGTTGCCTATGCTTAACAAATCAATATTTGTGCTTCATATATTAAAGTTCACGCATCTGTGTGGAAATTGCTAAAAGATACTTCTTTTTAATAAAATCATACGAAAAAAAGATAAATGCCGCTAATATCAATTTTGATAACGGGTAAATGAAGGGTCATATGATCATGTTTTAGGTCATTTTTATATTTCCGTAATAATCAAATAGATCTTCTCCCTACCGGATAACTACAGAATCAAAATTTGGAAATTTTGAAAAATATATGGATAATTCCTTGTGAGGTTCAAAAGACATGTGCCGTCGTGTGTTTCTAAAAAGCTTAATTACCACAGATCCTATGTTTGAACTAATTTTTATTTCATTAATCGTTTCTAGAGAAGTATTTTGGGAAAAATAAACAATAAGGTAAAAATATTGGTTTTCGAGTCTAAAGAAGTAAATTTTGTGATGAGCAAAATATTTAATTATACAGAAATTTTGAAACCGTATAGGTTATATATGTCCTCAACATAAAGAAAAAGTTGACGATTGAGATTCAAGGGGTTTTCTCTTCATCGTCAGGGTTGAATCACACAATTGGGAGCCAAATCAGAGGTGGCGAAAGGCTCCCAATCTCAACAATTTTTGAGACGTTCTCTCATCCAATATAAAATTTTCTTTCGAATACAAAAAAATTAAAAAATATTCCGATTTTATTAAAATCATCCTTTTATATGAAAATAATTGGTCTTAATATTAATAAGTTTTGCTTTTCACTATCCTTTTTTCCGCAGATTAACAAGAAAGGCAAATTCTCATATGTTTTTAGTTCAATAAGGAATTAATTTTTGAGTTTTACATATAATTTTCAGCTATAGTATTTTGAGTAACCTTCAACACGCAATAAGCAGGAGTTAAAAACTTGGATTTCGATGACGCTGTAAAATTTCATGGGCATGCCTGCCCCATACTTTCTGTTGGCTACAGGGTAGCGTTATTAGCTGCTAATTATTTTAAAAACCGAAGTAAAGATGAAGAACTTTTTTGGGTCCGGAAAGTGGAAATCGAGTCTCCAGAAAAAGCTAAAGTTTACCCTAGCATAACCTGCAGTAAATGCGGAGAAGTTTTTATGGAACCTCTGGGCAGAGTGAGTGACCGAAAAATAGTTTGTATACCTTGTTTTGAGGCACAAAATGAGTGATGAACCGGAAGCGCACTCAGAAAAAATTGAAATGTTTCCCATAGGCTATGTAGAGAACGACTATCTTGAGCCGGAGTACAATGAAGAGATCTATCGGAAGGTTTCAAAAATAGTGTTGAAGAAAGAACTGACAGAGGGACTCTTCCGTCTGGATGATTTCAAAAAAATTTATGTACTCTTTTACTTCAGCAAATCACAAGGATATAATCTTACTCAGCATCGCCGTTATGATGGAAATGTCTCGGGAGTTTTTGCCAGCAGAAGTCCTTACCGGCCAAACGGAATAGGGTTAACCATAGTAGAGCTTTTGAAAGTAGAAGGTAACGTGCTTTTCATAAAAGGCCTTGACGCTATTAACGGTACACCCGTGCTCGATATAAAGCCCTACATAGAAAAGGTTGAAGGTAATGACAGGGAAAACAGGCCAGATTGAATTATCCAGCCTGGAGAAACATAATTATTAAAATGCTTCCGTTCTCATTTTTGCCAGGACTCCCATATGGTCCTCATGAAAAGGCATCAGATCCCTGGCACTGAGAATCTCAAACCTGGGTTCAAAAGTCTGTTCTAGCTTTTTTATTTCTTCCTTAAATATTTCTTTAGGGTTTGCTACTGTGTCTACACTTCGAGCTTTAATGGAAAGTAGTAAATTTCCATTTCTTTTTAAATATCTAGCTGCATTTCTTGCAGCTATTTCTGCCTGGTTAGGCTGTGCAATGTCCTGAAAGATCAGATCTACAGGTTCAACAATGTGGGCATAAATATCCGGTTTTCCTGCATCATTCAGAATTGGAATGATGTTTTTCCGCCTTGACGCAAGTCCGATAAGGTCCCTCATACTCCGAGGAGCAAATTCAACTGCGTAGACCGCACCGTCAGGAACAATATCCGAAACATGGCTGACAGTTGTACCTGAAGCCGCCCCAAGATAAAGAACCGTTGAATCTTCCTTGAGGAAAACATCGAATTTCTTGAGAACCATTGCTCCAAGCTTACTACGGCGAGGATCCCATGTCCTGTACTCAATCCCTTCTACTTGAATCAATTTCTCCCCGTAAACTGTCTTGCCGAGGTCAAAGTTCTTTGTAGCAAGCTGTTTTTTATCTTTAGTGACTTCAAAAATGCCTTCTGAGAGCAGTTTGACTTCTGGCATTCACTCCCTCCTTTTATTATTTTCTTCTTTATTATTTCTTCATTATTTATCTTCTTCTTTGATTCTTTTCTTCCGTTATTATTTACTTTCTGTGTCTTTTCTTCGGTTTTACTTCTTTTTCACGCTTTTTTTGAGGAGGTTTTGGATTCGATGCCTTTATCTGCTGGACTTTAGTCTCAAGTTTATCCATAATTGAAGCATCTTTTTCTCCTGAATAAAAATCGACTCGTGCCGCAAGAGAAAGTTTTGCTGCCAGGGCCCTTGCGATTTTTCCCCTCATCCACCAGGGGGCGGTATTTATCAGGGGATGATTATAAATGATGCCGTGTTTCGGAGAAGGTGCCCGAGCCCGGAGGTGTTTGAAAAGGGCTTTGCTGGCTCCAATAACCTGGACGGTGCAGGATGGAAACGCCGCGAGTTTCTCCAGGCTCCCTGCAAGGCTAATCAATCTTGCCCCTAGCATCGGGCCTGCCACAAGGCTCAGATTGGGTGCAGTAGATTCCATACTGTCCTGAATATAAGTCTCAATTTGTTTTTTCTTCCCATACAGGCTGCAAAGGCTTTCTGCAAAACCTTTAAGAAGGTATTCATCTGCAGCTTCAAGTTTTGCACCCATCGAATCCCTGGCTCTGGAATAAAGAGGGTCTTCCAAGCTGATGTTTTCTCGAGAACCGTATTTTGAGATAAATAGTGCAAGGGGTTCTCCGGTCAGCCCACTTTCGGGAAAATAGCTTCCGTACCATTCAAAAAGTCTTTCTGAGAGTGAGTTTGTAGTCTCATTAATATCGTCCAGGGCTTCCACAGCCTGTATTATTCGCTGGTCAGCAGTGAGCGATTCTGATACCTTAATTCTAGCAGCTTCCAGGGTGACTTCATGCAAGAGGGAATAATACTCGGCAGAGGATTCTACAAATCCGCATTCTAAAGCTGTAGCTTTCAGGTCGAAGCCTGTAGGGGGAAGGTGCTGCCAGAGGAGCTCACTGTTTCCTTGCAGGGTAATTATACGAAGTGCAAGCTCTCGTATATTCTTTGGGAAAAGCTCGAATTCCAAAACTTCTCCAGTCCCACCTATAGTAAGGACTCCATACCAGGTATTGATTTTCAAGCAGAACCCTCGAAAATATCCGCACCCCGGTTCTTTGCTTTTGTAAGCAGTACTTCTCCTCCAAAAGACTCGTTAAGCATCTGCTGAGCTTCTTTTTGTAGTTTCTTTCCTTCTCCGGGACTGTCAACAATCCCGTAGACGACAGGTCCGAAAGAACTGATGCCTGAGCCGCTTGCTCCGTTGTCCCGCATGTATTCCATAATATCCAGAATAGGACGGGGCTGAAGTTCTACCTCGCGCCTCTTGAAACCTGTAAGTTGGATGTGATTAATTGCCTTGCCGAAGCTCTCCAGATCTTCTTCTACAAGTGCCGGAAGCATCTGCATAAGGATTACATGGCAGATTTCCTGGACTTCCGCAAGGGGAATGGGGCAATATTTTTTGAAAATATCAACTTCTTCAGCATCATGAACTCCCTTGGTGTTGGGGATTGCAATGACAATTGGCCAATCCGGAAAATCCTTTCTGAAAAGCACGGGACCCGGCGGTGTACGGCTGGCTGCAGAGGGAGAAAATGCACATTTATCTTTAAACTTGTGTCCCCCATCAAGGATTATGCCCCCATTTTCAAAAGCTGCAACTCCTATTCCTGAAGTGCCTCCTCGACCCACTGCGATTGCAAGCTCGCGAACGTTTTTACCAAGCCCGTAAATTTTATTTACGGATGACGCTGCCGAAAGTGCAGCCTGGGTGCCGGAACCGAGCCCTACATGGTCAGGAAGGCTTTCTTTAATATCTAGCTTAATACCTCTCCCTGCAGGAAGCAAAGCTTCTGCCGCTTTTTTCATCTTTATTGCCAGAATGGAATCACCGGACACTTCAACCGTATCCGATTCAGCTGCCAAAACTACCATGCCTGGAGATTCAAGGGTGATTCCTGCTCCCCCATCAACTCTCCCAAGCTCTGCATTGAGATCAATAAGAGTAAGATGCAGTCTGGATGGAGACACTACTCTAATCATACTCATCTTTATCCGCATTACCTATTCATAAAGCTTAGGAGTTGGATGTCTTTCTGGATTTCCACTTCGACCTCCATTTAGGTCCCCATTCAGATTTCCATTTCTTTTGGACCAGCTCCTTAATAACTGAGTAGGTAAAAGAAATTGTGTTCCGATTAAAAATGAATTTAATGTACGGAAAAATCATAGAATAGATCTTCAAACGTATTTCTGCATCTCCCCGAAAATCAATCATCGAGTTCGTAAATACCGGGTTAATTGAAAAACCGCAGTATGAGCAACGGCTGTAGATATAGCCAGTAAGAGCATATATGAATCCACATAGCATACCCGTATCTGCCGGATCTGCAAGCCCAAAAGTAATGCGAGAATTCAGACGCCTAATCTTTATCCCATTCAGTATGTCGGAAAACAGACGAAGTAAAGGTTTTCTAAGGCATCTGAAGGCTTTCAAACCCCAGAATATTTTTTCTCGGGTGGTTATTACCATTCCTTTTTTTGGCTCTACTTTCTCTTCCTCTTGAACTCTTTTTTTACCTCTACTCTTATCATTCAAGCTTGTTTTCTCTTCGCTCTCAGAAAATGATATTTTCTCGTTCTCATCAGATGTTTTTTCCCCAATATCCCTTCTCTTTTGCTCAAATTCTTTTTTATCCTGACAATCTTCTTTTTCCATTATTACTTCTTTTTCTGCTTTTGATTTTTTTGGCTCCTCGGAAAATGGTTCTTGTGTCTTCAGATCATCAAATGAAAAAGTATGGGAAAAAAGCAACCATTTTATAGTGAAAGTACCCCCAAATTCCTTTTTTTCTTCCATATCCAGAAAGTTGAACTTGAGGGTAAGAACTATTGATGCAAAAAGCACGAGTAAAACCAGCAAGAAAACAAGAAGGAAGAGATAGATTATGATCGGCATACCTAGCAAGTTTGAAAAAAGGATAGTCCTAACTATCCTAAAAAGACCTGATTTTTATTTCCAATTCCGGAAATCTCTGGACAGAGGTTCTATTCTAAAGTGAATTTATTGAACGCATCCTTCTTTCTCAACACGCTTCAGTATTTCCTGTGGCTTTTCCTTCTCCTGCTTCTCTGCCCTGGAAATCCTTTTCCTCCGATTTCTCTTCTTTTTTGCTTTTACCTTTCGCGCCCTTGAGTCTATCCATAATATCAGGTACAAGTTCCGGAATAATATTGAGAATTGAGCCAGCATCGCTCCTTTCAGAGATTCGGAAGATCTTTGCTTCCTCTGCAGAAATCATAATAAAAGCTACTGGCTCTATTTTTGCGCCTGCTCCACCGCCTCCTCCAAATCCAGATTCATTATCCTTTTTGCCTTCTCCACCACCGGCTCCGAAGCCCAGCGAAATTTTTGAAATCGGAATAATGGTTTTTCCGGCAGCTGTTATAGGGTCTCCAACAACAGTTCTTGTGTTCGCGATTCTTTCAAGTTCGCAAGCAATTTCCTTAATAGTATCTTCTACGCCCATGTTATGCATCCCCGTGTATTTATTATAATTTTTGTCTATAAGGATGACAAAGTTTTCCTATAATTCTCGTATTCTCAATATGGTTTAATTGAATTTTAACCTAACTGTATCCAGATAACTGCTGTATATTTGCAGTCTCAAGTATATTGACTAAGTCTGAGTTACACTGCAAGCTTAACCCTATTCCTGTTTATACATCCTATATCTTTTTATATGACTATTGTAGAACCAAAATGGTCTATAACTACTTTTTTACCTTTTAAATATCTCTGAAAAAATCTTCTCTTCAATAAGAAAATGAGGTTTCGAGTGGAAATAGGGGGGTTATAACAATATAATTATATTTATTAATCTTATTAATAATTTGAGAACTATAAAATTTTTTGTTCAGTTAGTTAGACTTGCTTCTTTTTAAAAAATAGGTATGTTACCTCCTGAGCCACACTTAACTCAATACTAAATCTGATGCAGGTAAGCATGAAAAGCAAACTAAAAAACATTATAATTTTTTTTGGCATGATATTGGGAAAATATCATACCTAAACATATTCTACTTATTGAGCTTGATCCTATTGAGCTTGATCCTATTGAGCTTGATCCTATTGAACTTGATCTTTTTCTCGGATCTCAACCCTACGGATCTTTCCACTTATCGTTTTTGGAAGTTCCTCTACAAACTCCAAAATGCGCGGATACTTATAGGGCGCAGTGACATTCTTTACATGGTTCTGCAACTCTTTTTTAAGTGCTACTCCTGGAATGTATCCTTTTGTAAGCACTACTGTAGCCTTGATGACCTGTCCCCTTTCAAGGTCCGGAACACCTGTAATTGCACATTCGAGCACGGCGGGGTGCTGGATAAGAGCGCTTTCTACCTCAAAAGGTCCCACTTTATATCCTGAAGTCTTGATAATATCGTCAGCTCTTCCCACAAACCATAAATAACCGTCTTCGTCCATCCAGGCCATGTCTCCTGTATGATAGTAGCCGTCGTGCCAGGCTTCTTCAGTTTTATCAGGATCTTTTCCATAGTGAACAAAGAGTCCCATGGGCTTTCCTTCCTTTGTATTTATCACAATTTCTCCTTCTTCTCCTACCTCACAAAGCCTGCCGTCCCTGTCAATCAGCTCTATCTTATAACCTGGAGTTGGTTTTCCCACAGATCCCGGCTTTGGTTCCATCCAGGGGAAGTT
>JAUPKV010000689.1 GCA_030837265.1 Methanobacteriota archaeon | reverse complement strand
GTGAACTGTCCTATGCATGATTCTACTGAAAACAAAATGATTGTTTTTGATATGGATAGTACCCTTATAGATGCTGAGACCATCGATGAGCTCGCCAGGGCAGCAGGTGTTGTAAGCAAAGTAGAGGAGATTACGAAGAGAACGATGTGCGGAGACCTTGATTTCGGGCAAGCGCTTGCCCAGAGGGTAAAGCTTCTTAAGGGACTTCCCCTCGAAATTGCCCTCGACGCAGTGAATCAGATTCAGCTTATGCCGGGAGCAGCAGAACTTGTCCTTTATGTAAAAAATAGAGGCTATATGACTGCAATGATTTCCGGGGGATTTGCCATTTCTGCTGAGATGGTAGGTAAGGCGCTTGGTATTGACTTTGTTGTTTCCAACGAATTGCTTGTGGAAGACGGTTGCCTTACAGGCAAATTTGTCGGCCCAATCACACAAAGTGACTCTAAAAAAGATGTATTTGAGGAACTGGCCCGGCTTAACAGGGTCCGGCCCGAAAGGTGTATAGTAGTCGGGGATGGCGCAAATGATGCCTGTATCTTTGAGAGGGCAGGTTTTGCAATAGCTTTCAACCCCAAGCCCATCCTGAGAGATTATGCGGACGTAGTCATAACAAGAAAAGATCTCAAATCCATTATCACTGATCTTGAATCTCTTTCTTATCAATATTGTAATCAGGCACAGCATGTTGACATCGAACATCAGAACTACTAAAATGCCAGCTTTTTTGCTGGATCGGGAGGCACAATAAGAGATGCTAAAAGAATTGCAGAAAAAAAGATCAGATCTGAAAGACATTTCTGAAGAATCAAAAGAAAAAAGAAACGTTTTAAATACAGAAGCCAGTGCTCTCGCTGCAAAGCGCAATGAATTGAACAAGAAGACAAAAGACCTTATCAATGAAGCTCAGGAATTAAAAGTCCTCAGGGACGAAATAAATGAGAAGGTCAGTGAATGCAAGAATAAACGCGATGAGACAAATGCAAGGGCAAATGAATTATTTGCAAAGGCAGATACCATCAGGAAACAGAATAACCTGGGCGGACCTTCTATCAAAGCCCTGAGAAAAGATATAGATCGCCTTGAATTCACACAGCAGACTGAAGTCCTGAGCACAAGCAAGGAAAGGGAGCTCGTTGGCAAGATCACTCAGCTTCAAAAGCAGTATCAGGCCAAAAAAGTACAGCTTGAAAGTAACCTTGAACTGAAGGATATTTTGGATGAAGCCCAGAAGATAAGGGATGAAGCCTCCGAATTTCATAACTACATGGCAGAATATGCTAGGCAGGCTCAGGAACATCATGAGAAGATGATCACCGCCTTCAAGGAAGCTGATAGGACCAGGGCCGAGTCTGATATAGCGCACAGGGAATTTGTAAAATCCCAGGAAGCAGCTGACGAACAGCACAAGATTTTCATCAATGCTCAGAAGGAAATAAGAGATCTTGACAAAGAAATTTTCAAACTCAAGAAAAAAGACAAAGATGGAAAATCCCGTGTTGTCAAATCCGAACTCCAGAAAGATGCAAAGTCCATCTTCGAAAAATTCAAGGGCGGAGCAAAGCTTACTACAGAGGACCTGATGACCCTTCAGAGATCGGGCTTAGTCTAATTAATTCATCTCACAAAACAGAATTAATGTTGTCTAAACACTTTTAATCCTTTTGCAGGTAATTCTACCTGCATCCATTTTTCTTGTCTATTGACATAAACAACCGTTATCTAGATTCTTATTTTCATCATGATTTTAGTCTAAACAACCCCTATTTCTTTAGTTTCCATATTAACTCTTGCTTATTGGAATCAGCTTCATGATTACTTCTTGTGAGATGCGATTTTACACTTTTCCCTTAAATCTCTTTTTTATAAATAATATTAAAAAGACTATTTTGTGGCTAACATGTTTTATGATTGAACTATTGTTAAACTAAGTCACTTATATATGGATTAAATCAAGCTTTATATTTATGTGAAAATCTTCCAGAGACTGATACTTAATTATTCAAAGCATTATGGGTAATGGGGGGTGGAAGATGTACTGCAGTAACTGCGGACTAAAAGTGGATACTGAAGACGTTTTTTGCTCAGGTTGTGGAGCCAAACTTAAAACAAAACTCGAGACTGAAGAATATGGATCCCAAATGTCTGCCTTCACAGAATCTACTTCTTCAAAAAAAGTGAATTCCTTAGACCTGCAAAAAAAGTCGGTCCGATATTTTTTTCCAAAAGACACGTGGATTCTAGTCTTTATTTGTTTTTTTGGATGCTTATTCATTGTTAGCTCGATTTTTGTTCTTATTCCCGATCAGTATTTTTATGGAAATAGCTCAGATGTACAGAATAAGGTTCAGATGGAAAGAAACATCCAGACCTGTGAACAAATAGCAGCTGAGTATTACAAAAGTCACACTTATTCAGAAGACGATATTTATGACTGCGATGATATGGCTCAAGATATCTGGAATATGTTAAAGGCAAAAGGAGTTAACGCAAGAATAGCAGCCGGAGATTTTGAAAAGAAAAGCACAAGCGGGATAGAGGGGGGAAAACCTGTCCATAAAAGCCAGGAATCAGGAAATCCCGGGAAAATTGAGACTTACAATTACACGTGCCAGGATACTGGCCTACTGAACTCCGATATTATTGATAATTTAACTCATGCTTGGGTTCTAGCTGAAGTTTCCCCAGGGTACTGGCTGGCTGTCGAATGTACAGGAGGATATATTGTATATAATGAAGAAGATGGCAATTACTACCATGGATTGACCTTCAGTAATCCCAAGAATTATAGAAGCTTCCTCGAACTTTATAGTAACTGGAAGAGGCAGATTAAAGATTATGAGAACGAGCGGGCATATTACAATAAACTCATAGACAAATATAACAGCGCGAGCAATTCCGAACAGACTGCAATCAAAATAAACCTGGAAGTTCAGGAAGAAAGGCTGCAAGAAAAACAAAACAATGTCCTGAAAACCGATTCCGAAATTCAGGCTTTGCTTAGATACGGGTAAATAGGAAAGACATGAAAGAAATGAGGCACAAGCGCAACTTTCATCTCTGTAACATTTGCGGTTAAGGGATGATTAATAGAATCCCTCTTGACCTAACCCAAACATGATTTCTTGACATAGCCTAGAATCCGAACATTAGTGATTTTCAATTATATGTTCATTACCGGTTTATGGAACTGAGCCATTGACTATGTTTCTCCGTAGAAGCGCCGGTAGTCGGCAATAGCTTTATTGGCCTGTGCAGGAAATTCCTTTTTCAGGTATTCAATGAACTCGTCCCTGGATTGAATCTCTTTTAGAATATCAAGTATCAGAGCTGTTAATTTTCTTGACTTTAGATCTCCTTTCTGGATTTCAAAAGAAAGACAGAGAGCCTCTTTAGAAAAATACTTTTTCCGAATAAAGGGGGAAACAGAGCCAAGGAGAACTCCTTCTTTTAAAACGCTGTATGCAGGCACGCCTATCCTGTCGAATCTATCCTTTCCGGTGAGTTTTTCAAGATTTTCTCCGGCATAAGAATGTAATTCGACGTAAATTTCAGGTTTTAACATTTCGATGGCTTCAATGATTTTTTTACCTGCTTTGGGATAGTAGTTTGTCTCAAGGGTTGAGATGTACTTACCATTGTTTACAAGAGGGATTAGGGCAAGAGTGCCAGTTTTCGGAGGCCTGATGCTTTCAAGGATTCCGGTAGTATCTTTCCACTCCTCCCCATGTAGACCTGCAACAAATAGACGGATTGGCTTTTCATTGCCGTAGATTTTCATCCGTTGTTAAATTTAAGTAATTGTACATATTTATTATCTAACTAGTTCCGGTTTATGCATATTAATGTGTCAAAGTGAAGAGTAAAGACCTTGTAAAAATCCTTACTCAAGATGTTCAAGATACCTTTAATGAAGGTCTGGAGTTATACTTCAGCAATTGAGTTATTTACATTGTAAATTAGAGAAGATTTCTACAAAGCCATCTTTCACTTCATTAACCCTCATCTTTCTCAATGCTGATACTACTTTGTTTTTTTTCAAAACTCATTGGTCTTTAACTCAGGTAAGGGCTTTCTTGCAACTACATAGATCTCCTGCTTCTCCGAACCGATAACTTGCTGAACCTCTAGTCCAAGGTTCTCGATTTTGCTCAGGATGGGTTTGGGATTTTTCTTTTTTGGGATTTTTATTACCTGAAGTAATTTTCCTCCTTCTTTCAGCAGAGGCAGTACTCTCGAAAGAGCTTTAATCGAATCTTCAGGCTCCAGAGTCATGTCAGAAAGAATTACATCAACAGGTCTTTCCGAGATTAAATTAAGGGGTACGGTGAAAATATCTCCAAACATTACTTCAACGTTTTCCCTTTCAAAAGCTATTTTTCCAAGTTCGCTTCTGAAGTCCCGGCTGAATTCTATTCCTTTCACGTAGCCTGCAATCTCGGAAGCAAAAAGAAGGAATCCGCCTGCACTGGACCCCAAGTCAAGGACTCTGTCTCCTGGCTTAAGAATGCTAGTTTCCTCTTGCACAAGCTTAAGCTTGAAATAACCCTGAGGCTGATCCAGACCTTCAGTGACCTCAATTACATCATCAGTAGATACATCTCTGGAGACTTTAGTTACCGGTGTACCGTTGACCTTAACATTTCCGGCAAGAACTGCACTCTTCGCCCTCCCCCTCGACTTGAAATATCCCATGTCTACAAGGTATGCGTCCAGTCTCATGGAGCATTGTATCGGCAGAGCCTCTATATATAAGATGGCAAGTCTGCATGAAATAGTCACAAATACCTTAGGTAGCTTACTGATGTTGAAAAAAATTTTGAAAATTACTTTTCCTCTGGCATGTTATCCTTTTGTATGATCATCTATCATTTGACATGGGCGCATCAAGAAATTTTGTAATCGGCGGAATGAGCCAATCGGAATAATCCACGACCGACACATAATTTTGCAATAGACCTGATACTCAATAAAGATGAGCTTCCATGTCCTGGTAAAGATGGCAGTAACTTTTAGAAAGAGTATCAATTGCTGACAATATGCTGTGAAGGATAATCAGAGGTAGGCCAGTGTCGCGATCTCGTAATACATATTGAGACCGTTCACAAAAACATAGCTCCCCTAGTATTTCCCTGGTATTTTGTATCCACTTCAATAGTCGTGTTCGTTGTCATAATCGCTTAAC
>JAUPKV010000688.1 GCA_030837265.1 Methanobacteriota archaeon | reverse complement strand
TTGTGTTCATTGAAGGAGCAATCTCTGCTATGGGGTAGAGTTTCTCCCAGGCAAGATTTGCTCTTTTCAAGGGAACATAGCCAGCAATACGTATTAATGCAAGAGCATACACTTCTTCCCATATTTCACCAAAAGCTGTTTGGAGAAAAGGTTTTAGGTCTTGCATTGCGTAGTCAAGTAGTGCAGCATTTCCATATTCCCAGATAGAGCGAACTCTTTTGCTTGAGATCACTGTTTTCTGACTTTCAATTAACCCTTTGTTTTTGTCGAGTCTTCCAATATAAGACGATTTTTTCCTCCGCTTCTTTAGCTCTTTATCCCAGTAAGTAGTAGATCGATATAAGTAGTACCCATTACTGAATTTTTTGACTTCGAGACCTTTTTCACCAAGCTCACGTTGCTTAGTTAACCAGTTGTTTACCCATTGTTCCATTATACCCTATAGGGTATAAGTTTTATATAAAGATTTCGATTTAATCCGGCCAAAATTTTCGATGCCAAAAGAAATGGAAGTTAAAAGACCAACTTGAATCAAAAGAAAATGAAAAATTATATAATGAATTTTATTTTAAAACGAAAAAGTAAAAAGGTGAATGAGAGATGGATCATCTGAAAAAGTTATTCCCTAATTTCGGTAGAGTTAAGGTTAAAAATTTATTCACTTACAGATATTTTCAGCTACAGATAAATTTCTTTTAAAACTAACACCTTGAATTTAATTAAACTAGATAGGCTTATCTATTTATAATTATATATAGACGTCATTACCTTAGTTCTTGAAGTGGAGTTAGAATATATGCGATTAGTACGCTTTTTTGGAATACTGATAATTTTGCTTATGACTATTGGTTCTGCAAGCGCAGATGTTGTTTTGACTAAAGAGTTAAATCAAGGCAGCGTACTTATCAGTGTTACCTATGATGTTAATAATAACACAATAACCTTTTTAGATCAGAGTAATGTAGCTAATGATCCCGGAATTATCGGAATCGCGTATAATCTTAATGTTGATGCACAGCTTATAACAGGCTACAAAAAGAATTCAAATACTGAACAAATACTTTTCAATGGTAATTCGAATAATCAAAATGGATATGTTTGGAAGAAAATAAATAATACTGATACTTCTGGTGAAGCCAGCAACCTTCTTCGGTTTTATTCCGTAAATACAGAAAATATAGAGCGTTTTCAGAAAGTAGTAGTAAAAGTACCGAGTTTCAACGGGAATATCCCTGCAGATAGCATTGGTAATCAAGTCGGCGTTCAATATCTTTGTGATCAATTTACTGGTTTCATCTCAGGGCCCGCAGGCAATGGCGCTACAGAATCAGGAAATAATGGCATAACTAATGAGAATCCTGTTATTACGCTTGAAATAACAGCTTTATCAAATTCCTTTAGCACAGAAGGACAGAAACTTCAGTACGGTTTCGTTGTGAGAAATACTGGAAATGTGGCAATAAACAATCTTTCAGTTATAGATAGTAAACTAGGAACGGTCTCTTTACCCAGTAATACACTCAATCCAGGCCAAATCACTTCAATGATCACGGTTTATACAGTAAGCAAGGCTGATATTGATGCAGGTTCCGTAACAAATAATGCATATGCATCAGGAAAATACCAGAATAATATAATCCAATCAAATAATAAAATAGTAACCATTAAGGCAGATACAAATTCAGTGACCAATACAGCTTCTTCAGGTAATGGGAATAATGTTATAGATAACTCGAATGAGATAGAAACAATGGTAACGGGCCAAAACCCGACCATGACATTTGAAGTGTCAGTATCATCGAATAATTACTCCACTGAAGGACAGAAGATTGAATTTGATTACTTTGTGACAAATACAGGAAATGTACCAGTTAAAGATGTTAAAGTTACAGACAAGTATCTTGGGACGGTATCCATATCCAATACTACCCTCGAACCTAATAATAGTATTAGCGCATCAGCTGTCTACACTATAACAAAAGAAGACCTTGATTTAGGTAAAGTGGATAGCCTATCCAAAGCAACAGGTACAGTTAATAGTAATATAATAAGTTCAAATCTTGTCAGTACAGAAATAAAGGCAGACACCGAAATACCCGAATTCCCTACGATGGTCTTGCCAGTGGCTGCTATCCTCGGATTGCTTTTCCTTTCTCAACATAAAAGAAAAGAAAAGTAACCACTTTTCTGTTATTGAACACATTTAAATTCTAAACTTAAAAATAATTTTTTATATAAGTTAGTTGAATTTTATATTATGAATTTTCTTACACTTGTGTTATTTCTTTCATTGATTATTTTTAGTGGGATTGTACTTTACGAATATTTAAAATATTTAAAAATTTAGAATAACTGGACGTCTTATTTTCGTACTCTATAACTTTTTTACAAAAAAACTCTTTATACAAAAAGAAATTATAATGATTAATTATCCTTTTTGGAGAGTTTAATTCAAGGATAGGAGGTGAACTGTTTATGGGTGTAGCTGCTAAAGGAGAAAGATATCTCTGTGAGATCTGCGGCAATGAGGTTGTGGTTGAAGAAGTAGGTGGTGGAACTCTTGTTTGCTGTGGGCAGGAGATGACTCTTATAAATTCCGAATGAACATCAGAACCTTAGTAAAAAAACACATAAATATACTAAAAGTAAAAATTTTCAAGTAAAGAAACAATTTTGTCTGACCGGAGGAAAACTTATGAAATGTTATGAATGCGCCAGAGAAGGCAAAGATACTGATGCCGTTGGAATTTGTATTGTTTGTGGGAGAGGAGTTTGTAAAGAACACCTGATCCGTGAAGAAACTCCAGTTTGGGAAGGAAATTATCCTATTGAGCTTAAACCAGATCTTGAGCACATAAAAAGAATTGTCTGTCTCCCCTGCCATGATGCCCTGAAGGAGAACTGTCTGTTTAATGAGGTTTGTTGAGGTGGTCAAGAATGTTGAAATGTTACGATTGTTCTGAAGAGAATACGATCAATGAAGCCGTAGGAGTTTGCATCGTTTGTGGTAAAGGTCTCTGTATTCAACATATAAAGCAAATAGAGCTGCCAATGAAAGGAGGTTACCCGATGCCACGACTGGCTCTAAAGAAAGATCTCCCCAGAATGATGTGCCAGGAATGCATAGATACTACTCTTGGAGTGGATGCTTTCGATTGAAAATAGTTACAGGTAGTATATCCAAATAAGAGCGAAAAGGATAAACCCTATAAAGTTATATTAAAATTAATATTTTAATAAAGTGGAGGGAAAAATTGACACATCATAAAGAAGTAGTTGAGAATATAGGAAATAAAATAGGATTCAAACCCAATATTTTGCAAACCATTGAGGAACTTGACCCTGAATTTATTGGGAAATACAAAAGATGTGATGGCAAATTACTGTCTGATGGAGCCCTACCTGCAAAAGTAAAAATTCTAATGGCTCTTGCAGTCGTAGCATCCAAACAATGTGAAGCCTGTACTGTGGCACAGATGAAAAGCGCTCTTAACCATGGTGCTACAAAAGAAGAGATAATGGAAACTCTTGAAGTTATCTTTCTTACTTCAGGAGCTCCAGCTGTTGCTGCATGCAGGGAAGCTCTTAAATTGCTAAAAGAATAAATCTATTTAGCATCGGATGAATAGACTTGTTAATCTTTTAAGAGAGTATTGTTAATCTTTTAAGAGATTATTTAAAATTTAAAATGTTTTCGCAGTTGGAGAAAAAGAAATAATTTCTCTCTGCACTACTTTTTTGGAGAACGCATGAAATACAATTTTTATGTTGTCTTAAACTCAAACTAAAGTCCAATCAAGCTGTTTGTTCTCTGCATTGTAAAGCGTTACTCTCATAGTTTTATCTTCCACTTCAAAAACAGGCTTTACACCTAAATAGAGCGTCTCGCCCGGATTAATTTCGAGTTCACTAATTACTCTCCCGAAATATACTCTGCCAGAAGTACTTTTTTCCTGTACTGTTACACCTTTCCAGACCAGGTTCCGAATAACATTTATGACCTGGCATTCAAACCTGTCTGCTTCACGTATCTCGTTCATAAGAATCCCTTTATTTTTTCTAATATAGTTAAGAATCAAGAACTATGTTACTGATATGATAAGACAATATCGATTTTGTACATAAAACTATTTATTTACATAAAAGACTAATCAGAAAATAATATTATGCGGACATTACAAAATAGTAGAATTAGGTGTATGAAAAAAAAACTAATTAAATATGGCACCAGTTTTTTGATTATACATATAATTCTGAGGGATCACTTCCGATTCCTTTTCTGCCAAGTCTTACAAGGGCTGCTTCGAAATCTTTATTTGTCACTATTTCTCTGTCTTCTATAATGGCCTGGTGGAGGGCAGTCTTCAAAACTTTCTCAACGATATCCCTGCCTGAAAGTCCTTTTGCTTTCTTTGCAAGAGCACGGAAATTACATTCCTCTACCTGCAATGGGAATGTCTTTACATTGGATTCGAATATGTAGAAAGCTTCATCTTCTCCGGGCAGAATAAACTCAATCTCTTCTTCAAACCTGCTCCTTACAGCAGAGTCCAGAGAGAAGATCCTGTTTGTGGAACAAATAGTGCAGACTCCTTCTCGTTCCACTATACCATCCATCTCTGTAAGAAGAGCGTTTACAATTTCACTTACATCTCCTCTTAATTCTTGAAATTTTCTGTCCAGAGCTATGGCATCAAGTTCATCAATGAAGATTATACAGGGCGCCATCTCTTCAGCACGGTCGTAAAGCTGATGTATTTGGCGGGCCCCATCTCCTACAAATTCCCCTATTAGCTGGGTAGCTTTTACCGGAATAATCGGTACATCGGTCTTATTTGCCAGAGCTTTTGCCAGCATAGTTTTACCGGTGCCAGAAGGTCCGAAAAAGAGAATATTCCTTGGCGCCCATTTACCAAAGCGTTCAGGATCTTCCAGGAAGCGTTCTATTAGTTTACACTTCTGCTTGGCAAGCTCCTGCCCAATTACATCTTCGAATCTGACACTACTTTTTATTTCTACTGAGGAAGGAAGACCGTTTTCCTCTTCAGTTACGATTATAGATGTTGAGTTTCCTATTACTGAGTCAGCAGGTTCCACATCTATAATCCGATAAGCGAAATTCGGGAACATTCGCCGATCAAAAAGATAGTCTCCTTTAC
>JAUPKV010000068.1 GCA_030837265.1 Methanobacteriota archaeon | reverse complement strand
TGTTTTTAGAATATTCCACTATCAGAAATCAATTATCTCAAAAACTAAAATCTGAAGAAATAGTGAGTTCTCAGATTTGCAGGTTTTGAGATTCACGAGTCCAGAGATTCAGGAATTCTAAGGTTTTTAAGCTTTGAGACCAACTTGATAGTAATTTCTAATTTGTTATTATACTCACTATTCTAATTTGTTATTATACTCACCATTCTAATTTGTTATTATACTCACTAAAGTTATAATTGAAAAAAGTATTTAAAACTATATGTAAATGATAACCTATTTGACGTCTGAAAATAGATAAATAACTATGCGCAAAGAAACGGGCGAGGAAATTGATTCTGAATTAGTAATTAAATTATCTTATTTCCTGGGATTTGATAGAGAGAAAGTTTGGCATCTTATTGAAAAGAATTATCTTGCCCGGAATTGGGGAAGATACACTTTTTTGCTACGTTTCGATAAGGAGCTTTCCCATATAGATAGAGGAACCGTTCTCTATGAAAAAGATGGATCTTTCGAGATGATTACGGGTTTTCCGAAGATCCGGAGAGCAATGGTATTGGATCCTGCAGTTAAGAAACACTTTGTCGGACTTGAAAAAGTAGAAGTGGAAGAAAAAATGAATGGGTACAATGTGCGAATAGCAGCTATAAAAAATGATGTACTTGCAATTACTCGGAGCGGTTACATCTGCCCGTACACAACCCAAAAAGCTAAAGAAAAACTTAATCTTGAATTTTTTGATGATTTTCCGGAACTTGTAATCTATGCAGAAATGGTAGGTCCCGATAACCCATATATCTCAAAAAATATCTATGATGTGGAATCTGTAGAATTCTATGTCTTCGACGTTCGGAAGAAAAACAGCGGAGAGCCTCTTTCAATAAACAAAAAACAAGAAATTCTGGAGAAATATGGCTTTATTCAGGTGAAATCCTTCGGAGAAATTTCATTAGATACTGCTCCGGTAGAAATTAGTAAAATCGTTCGGAAACTGGGGGAGAAAGAGCACGAAGGAGTTGTAATAAAAGACCCTGAGATGATTCTTTCTCCTTTAAAGTATACTTCCTCCCAGAGCAACTGCGCTGATCTCAGGCATGCCTTTAAATTCTATAATGAAGCAGGAAGAGATTATATGCTCTCCAGAATTGTCAGAGAAGGTTTCCAGACAGTAGAATGGAATGAAAAAGAGGTTGAGTTTGATAAGCGCTGTATACAGTTAGGGAAAAGCATATTGAGTCCACTTAGGGAATCAATCAGATATGTAAAGGAAGGACATCGGCTCTATGAGGAAGCAAGGATCAGGGTAAGAGATTTAAAAACTGTAGCAGAATTTCATGAATATCTGAGCAGGCTTGGTATAGATGCGATTTTTGAAGAACCTCAATTCGTTGGAGGAGAGTATTTAATAGCTATCAAGAAGATCAATAAAAGCACAAACGATAAAACCCAGGCTATCTGGCAAGGGGAATTATGGTAATTGTTTTCTGATTAAGTTTTTCTTAAAATCTGTTTTTTAGAATTTTTAAGTTATTCGATAAGAGATATATTGAAGTAACACAATACCAGTGGAAAGAGACCTAATATGACAAACATTGCAATTATTGGAGCGGAAAAAAGCGGAAGGACTTCCCTCGCAGCAAATCTTGGAAAAAAAGGAACATCTTCCGACATAACCATGTATAATAATGATAAGGAAAGCCGAAAAATGGTTTTTGTGGACCCTCAAAGTTATCCTAAAGCTTTAAAACCGCTTATTACGGCACTGAATATTTCCGACATGGTAATTCTTTGCATCCCTCAAGATGGACTGAACAAAGACAATCCTGCTAGTATTCATACCGGAGAATGCATTGTCGCCCTTGATCTATTAGGATTCAGGCATGGGATTATCGCCCTGACAAGATCGGACAGCACACATATGCATGCAATCGATGAACTTAAAAAGAAGATAAAAGCAATGACTGTAGGTACTTCTCTTCAAGACTGGGATTGCATCTCAATAAACACCAATAAAAGTGCAAAAAATCCTTTTGAAGGTATTGAAGATCTCAAGGTTAAAATTAATGAAATTGCAGAAAAAATAGAAGTTGAACAGACTGAGTTGAATGAGCTTCCTGCAAGAGTGTTCATAGACCATGCTTTCAATGTCATAGGAAAAGGGTGTGTTATTCTTGGAGTTATCAAACAGGGAATTTCAAAAGACAAGGATAAGACAAAAATTTTTCCTTTAGACAGAGAAATTGAAATTCGTTCTATTCAAAGTCATGATGTGGATATAGAAAGTGCAACAACAGGCACAAGAATAGGAATGCGCCTTAAAAATGTGCAGGCTAAAGATATAGAAAGAGGATTTATCATTTCTGACAAAGAAGTAGTCAGTACTGATTATACTCTGGAATGCACCATATCAAAGTTCACAAGGAAAATTGAAACCTCAAGTGTACTCCATCTTTTCGTTGGCCTGCAATCCGAACCTGTACGTGTCGAAGAGATTTTAGTTGATGGGCAAGTTGTCAAAGAGGCAAAACCGAGCAGTATCTGTGTGCTCAAACTATCAGGTAACAAAAAAGTAGCATATAGCAAACAAGACCGCTTCTTGTTAGCAAACCTCGATCTGACCCAGCGTTTTGTGGCTTATGGCTTTTCGAAGTGATATAAAAAGTGATATGAATCATCTGATTTACGTCAAACTATTTTTGCTAAATAATTTGTCCTAAATTATTTAAAATAAGTTTTTATAATGCAATTAAAAAATAGAACTTCTGAGCAATTTCAAAAATCGGATTATTGTCAAGGATTTTTCAAGGGAATATTTAATGGAAAAAAGATCAGGGAAAAACAAGAGAATAGATGAAAACAAGAGAATAAGTGAAGGCGCAAACTGTGAAGTAAAGGATAGGACTTTTTATGGGAACGTTTTCCATAGAAATATCTGCTGGCAGCGTTCGTATCAGAGGCCGGAAGGCGAAGATATGATAATGGCACTTTATGGTAGCCTTAGAAACGGTCTGTACAACTACAGACGGTTTGATCTGCAGAATAAATCCGAGTTTCTGGGAATGACAAAAGTAAAAGGATATGCACTTTATTCTCTTGGCCCTTACCCTGGGATTTATCCGTCAGAAGAATCCTTTGTGATCGCTGAAGTGCGTAGATTTTCAGGAAAAGAACAGCTTGAGGTGGCAAAATCAATTGATTATATGGAACTCTTCGGAGGGTATCACAGGGAATATGTAGATCTTGAAATAGGAAACAGGAAGATCAGAGGCTTCATTTATGTCTATGATGAAAAGCCGGAAACAGAGAAAATAAAGCATGGAGACTGGGTTTATTATTTGAGTGAGAAAGAGGAGAACATTAAAACTGTAGACGAAATATGAAAAAAAAGATTATGATGCCTTTTTATAAGCTCTTTAAAAATTCAAGACTTTGAATCCCTTCTTCAACCGAGCCCATTTCAGTAACAAAAATTCCTTTATAACCTGAAAGTTTTTCCATAACCAGCTTCCAGTCTATCGTACCTTTACCAAGAGGAAGATGTTCATCTTTTTTGCCCATATTGTCGTGAATATGCACATGGGAAATTCTATCAGCTAAAAGATCCAGAAAATCATTAACAAGCCCAACAGTGTTTGCATGCCCGACATCGAAGGTAAAACCCACATTGTGGCTTCCTATGGATTCAAGCATTTCAAGTATTTCGTCCGGATATTTTCCAAAGATTTTAGGGAGATCGGGCATATTCTCAACAGCGATGAGAATCCCGAAATCAGCTGCAAAATCGCAGATTTCCTGGATAGAGCCAAGATTCGTCAGATAAGCTTCCTGTGGAACCTGCGCACCATAAGGAGAAAGGTAGCCAGGGTGAATTACAGCCAGGTTGATGTAGTTGGACGCGAAGGTAATATAATGCTTCATCTGTCTGATGACTTCTGCCCTAATCGACTTGTTTAGGCCAGCCAGATTCATATCCGAGAAAGGCAGATGTAAAGTTAGTTCAAGACTGGTAGTTTCATTTATGTTTTTTAAATTATGGATATTTTTGCTATTCAGGCACTGAGAGCCTTCCTGCACGATCTCCCAACCCGTATATCCATGATCTTCGAGCGTGTAAGCCCATTTGAATGGATCTTCAACAGCTGCATGCGATGAAAAGCTTGTTCTGTGCAATTGCATGACGACAATTCATTCCTTTTCGTTCATTATTCTTTTCGTTCACTATTCTTTTCGTTCACTATTCTTTTCGTTCACTATTTTTTTGTTCATTATTCTTTGTGTTGATATTTTAATCTGAATTCATTGGTCATCGGTTAAGGATAAATCGTTATCA
>JAUPKV010000687.1 GCA_030837265.1 Methanobacteriota archaeon | reverse complement strand
CTCGGAAACCGGATATAAGCGAGCAAAAAAAAGACCCGGAGCCATTGACAGGTATTGAACCAGAAGAAGATCATGAACCTGAGAAAAACATTGAGACAAAAACCGATCTTGAGCCCGAAAAAGAGACGAAAATTGCAGGAGAAGAAGAGGACAGGATAAAAAAATCGTCTCCGGAAAAACAAGTAAAGGTTTCGGACATGGCCGGAAAGGCGGCAAAGAAAGGGCAAAAAAAAGGAAAAGAAAAGTCTGCAGTACCCAGACAGTATAATCTTGGTGATTACCTTTGAAACTGAAAAACCTGCATATCGAAAATATCCGGAGCTATAAAAAGCTGGACTTTACGTTCGAAGAAGGGGTTACAGTGATTTCAGGAGTGAACGGAAGCGGGAAGTCCAGCCTGCTTGAAGCCTGCTTTATGGGACTTTTCGGGAGCAAGATCCTCTCAAAGGACTTTGTGCTTGCAGACATTATTTTCAAAGGAGCGGAGAATGCCAAAATAAGTCTGAGTTTTGAGCATCTTGGGCGAGAATACCTTATTGATCAGGCTTTCAGGTACTCCGTTAAAAGTGAGAATGCCTCAAACTCAAAATGCGTGCTTTATGCCGATGGGGAGAGTATTGTTGACCAGGCTACCCGGACTTACGAGGAAGTCTGTGCCCTGTTGAATATGGATGAGGAGGCATACAGGAATTGCGCTTACATCAGACAGGGAGAGATTGATGTACTCATAAATGCTAAGCCAAAAGACAGGCAGCGCATGATAGACGACCTGCTGCAGCTAGGCAAGCTTGAAGAGTACAGGGAAAGGGCCGGCAGTGCAAAAACTGCTGTCCGAAGGCTTGAAAGGGATACTAAAAACAGCCTCTCAGGGGTTAAAACCGAAATTGAAGGAATTGAAAGCAGAGAACCTTTCTCCCTGTTAAACGGACTCAAACAGAAGGTAAAGGAATGTGATGCTGCCTTAAGTGATTTTAACGGGAAGAGAGATGCAGCAGCTACCCGTAAAAAAGAATTCGACCTTATGATTACAGAGTATCAGGGCTGCATGCAAGATATTGATACTCAGAAGCAGGCTATTCGGAAGTCCCAGGAAAATAAGGCTGAGTGCTTCCGTGAAAAGGAAAAGCTCTCAATGGACATCCGTGAGCAAATGCAGGTTTTACTTGGACTCGGAGAGGGGAATAATAACATCAGAAGTGAATGTGGCTTTGAAGACCTTGACATCGTTCCTCTCATTTCGAAGCAGGAAAAAGAAGAGCTTCTAGCCAGGGAGAAAGTAAATGAAATATCAAGAGAACTTGCCCTTCTCCTGCGAGCAAAAGAGTCCCTCCTGCAGACCTTAGACGATCTCGGAAAAGAAAAAACCGAGTTTGAAAAGACTTCGTTGCAATGCAGATCGGATATAGGGCTTACGAACCGGGAAATTGAAGAGAACAGGAAAAACATACTTCGAATTGAAGAGGAAAATAAGAGGCTTAAGGAAAATATCAGGCCTGGAGAAAAGAGCGATATTGCCTTAGTCATAAAGGAACTGGAGGAAAAAGAACACCTTCTTCGCGATAGGAAAAGCGAAGCTTCGGCAAAACTATCACTTGCCTTTAAAGAAAAAGAAAATGTGGATTTAAATCTTCATGGTCTTGAAAAAGAGCAGCAAAGCTGTAAGATTGCAGTCCGAAAAAGTAAAACGGATATTGAAATTCTTGAGGAGGAACTCCGGGAGAATTCAAAGGCAATCCTCGAAGTTCAAGAACAAAAATCAGAAGCTTTTACCGGGTTGAAGGGGCTTGGTTTTTCTGCGGAACAGCTTGAAGACCTGGAATACTTCAGCGAACTTCTGCTGGAAAATAAAAATAGATTGCATGGGCGGGAAAAAGAACTTGAGGCTACATTAAGGGAGCTTGAAAAAATTCTCCGGAAAAACTTGCAGTTGCTTGCAGAAGGAAAATGTCCTACCTGCGGTCAGGAGCTAAAAGGGTCCGAAATCGCCTGTACAACTGAGGAATCCGAAACGAAGAAAGAGAAACTAGCAGCGGAATTAATGGACATCAAGCTCCAGCAGGCAGAAATCGAGAAAAAGCTTAACCGGCTCAAAGATGCGAAGAAGCTGGAAAAACGAATTCTGGAATACGACCAGGTAGCTGAAAAGTTCAGGTCCGGGACAAAAGATCTGGAAGAGCGTATCAAGATTCATACAGCTCGAATGGAAGAAGAGTCTCTCAAACTTGAAGCATTTAATAAACGGAAACAAGAAATAGAAGTTCAAATGGGTCAGCTCCTTCCCGATATTAAAGCTTTACAAGGTTGGGAAGAGGCAGCCCTAAAAGCCCACAGCGAAAGCGAGAAAGCACTTAGAGATGTGAAAATCCTCGAGAAAAAGTTAACTGAAAATACCCTTGAAATCGAAACTTTAAACGGTAAGATAAGGACCTCTCTTGCCTTGATAGAAAATTATGGGCAGAGACTGAGAGAACTGAACGAGAAACTGAAAGGTTTAGCTGAAAGGGAGAGCCTGGAAAATGAAAAGTTCAAAACTATGGAGGGCGAACTTGAAGCTCTCCGAAAAAAGGATGATCTCGCGAGAAAAGCTCACAATGAGTATGAAAAACTCCTCTCTCAGGCAAAGAAACTTCATACAAATCTGCTCTTGATGAATGATATAAAGTATAAAATCTCCGAATTTGAAGCTTCAATCAGGAACCTTGCAGAAAAAATCACTTACTTTGACCGGGAGATCCTTGAAAGAACCGAGAGAATAAAACAGCTAGGAGACAAGCTGGAAGGAAACAGGCTTGAAGACCTTCAGTTTAAGCGCTCTCAATTTGAGGAAGCCCAGGTAAAAATTACGGAAGAAATTCGGAAAACAACTGCTGCAAAAGACATTCTTCTAAAAGAAATAGGTATGGTCGAAAACAGTTTAAGGCGCCTCAGAGAACTGGAAAACGAATTGAACGCCCTGGAAAACCGAAGACTATACCTTGAAGCCGTATACGGGAACGCTGAGGAACTAGAAAATACTTATATGCGCGTCAGGGCTGAAATGAGGGCAAGGAACATAGGCGCTCTTTCCATCCTTTTAAACGAGATGTTCAGCTTCATGTATACTAATAATGCTTATTCCCATATAGAACTTGATCCCGAGTACAATCTTACGGTTTTTAGGAAAGACGGGACTCCCCTTGAGCCGAAACTGCTTAGCGGGGGGGAACGTGCAATATTTAACCTCGTCCTGCGCTGTGCAATTTACAGGCTTCTAGCTCTGGGTTTAGGCGGAGACCGGGCAGATGGACTCCCACCAATGGTCCTTGATGAGCCAACTGTTTTTCTGGACCGCGGCCACATAAAACAACTTCTGAAGCTCATAGACCTGATGCGCGGAATAGGAGTCGGTCAGATTATTGTGGTCTCTCATGACGATTCACTTATCGATTCGGCGGATCATATTTTCCAGGTAGAAAAAGATTCCCTTACTAATGTTTCCTCAATAGTAAGAGTTTAAAGTCAGATAACAAAAATGTTCAATGAAAAATTTAAAGGATAATCGGCATCTGATGTTTTGAAGTGGTTTGAGAGTGTGGAATCAATTTTAGGAAAATGAAAAAAATTATCAGATGCCATGATTTTCTTATTAACTTATATTATATAAAACTAGTGATATAATTGTTTTTTAAAACTTGAAAAAGGTCCGTTTAACTGGCACAATCTCAATATATTTTATATGTTTCAAATAATAACAGGACTTTTTTATAAATCAATAGCTAAAGGCGACATTATAAGAAAGATTTTATATACTTTAAACTTGATCATCTCTAACGAATAAATTATGATGTGTCCTTCAGATCGGAATTGAAAAAATTGAAAAGTTCACATCTTCAATCTTGAAAAGACCTGGATAAGGTTAGAGGGATGTTCAGACTTTAAAATAATATATATAATGATGTTTCTATCTGACACTCTCCATGAACTGAAATATATAAGAGGGGTTATTATGAAAGACTATGAAGTTAAAGTTTTGGACGAAAATGACCACATATTTATTGAAACGTTGAGGAACCTTGGGATGTCGAGAAATGTAGCTACGATGATGGCATATCTTATGAATGTTGACGAAGCTTCATCCCAGGAAATTGAGATCAGTACAGGATTAAGGCAACCCGAAGTTAGTCTTGCGCTTAAGCTAATGCAGAAACAGTCCTGGATAAGCGTAAGGTCGGAAAAAAGACCTGGAAAAGGAAGACCTATGAAGATTTATTCTCTTGTTACTCCGATTGATGAGATTATAGGCTATTATGAAGACAAGATATACAAAGAGTCTCAGGCAACTATCTCAGCAATTAAGAAGTTGAAAGCAATGAGCAAAAATATGGTACTTACTATCTCACATTGAAGACTTTAATATCCTTTGGTTATTTGAAAAGATCCAGGTAAATTTTTGTTTAATGCGTAATTCCTTTCTTTGACATGGAATTTTTGCGAAGCGATTCATCAGTTAAAGTGGTTGGAATTTTTAATAATGTTCCAATCCAATCTTTTTTCGATATGGATTGCAGTTAAAAACAATATTAATATGTCCTAGTAAAAATAAATATAAAAATTTTGGCTTTTTGAATACTGCTTAAGTTTTTATATTTTTAATATATATATAATAATGAGAATGTTGTATCCACTCAGATGGTAGCAGGAGTCAAGCTTCTCTCTCCTACTATCAGATTTAAGAACTATAAATGAAGCGGGTTTCACTGGTCTACCCGCATTGTTTCCTCAAAGTGGCGAAGGATCTATGCCCGGTCTATCCTTCGCCACAAATAATACTATTTCTTAATACTATAATAAATATTTCTAAGCAATAAAATAAATATTTCTCAATACTAAAATAAATATTTCTAAGTAATAAAATATACCATTACTTGCATTCCTCCTTAAATATCCTCATTTTTCCTTAGAAATAGACCTATGTTGTGAATTAATGCAATTTCGGAGTATTTATATTCGGTTATGAACCGGCTGCCTCATATGGAGGCATTTCCAGGAATATAATTTATTTTCAAAACTTATCAAGGAAAACGGAAGATGTATTCCTCTAATAGTAATATTTATTTTTGTGTAATACCATTTAATTTTAATGAATATACTAGAAAGAAAGGACTACCAAGGAGCGAACCTTTTAGGTGCTCATTTTGAAAAAGCGAACCTCATTGGGGCTAATCTCCAGGGAGCTAATCTTCAAGAGGCATATCTAATAAAGGCCAACCTTACTGAGGCAAGCCTGCATGGGGCAAATCTACGTGGGGCTGACCTGCGCGGAGCTGACCTGCGCGGAGCTGACCTTATAAAAGCCTGCCTTCAAGAGGCAAACCTTATGGGAGTTGATTTTTCAAATGCTTACCTTCTGGGAGGCAAAGGAGCTAACCTAACAGAGGCTAACCTTCAAGAAGCTAATCTTCAATTGGCTGACCTTATAAAGGCTAACCTTCAGGGCGCTAACCTTCAAGGAGCAGACCTTCAATTGGCTAAACTTCATTTAGCTAACTTCCAGGGAGCTAATCTTCAGGGAGCCAACCTTCAAGGAGCAAACCTTTATGGAGCTGACCTTCGCGGGGCTGACCTTCGTGGGGCAGATCTTTACGAAGCTGACCTTCAAGAAGCAAACCTTCGAGGGGCTAACCTTCAAGAAGCAAATCTATATGGAGCCGATCTTCAGAAAGCCGATCTTCAGGAAGTTAACCTTTTTGGAACTAATCTTCAAAAAGCAAACCTCTACAAAGTAAAGAATTTATCCATAGACCAGCTTTCCAATGTGAAAACGCTTCTTAATACAAAATTAGATGAAGAGTTCCTCATACCCTCAAAAGAGAAGTGTCCTGCCCTTTTTTGAAAAACAATTCGGATTAAAGGCAGATTTAATGAAACTTCCCATGGTATGGGTCTCAACTTTTTCTTTGTTCAGAATCATTCTTTCAGGTCGAAATATTTCCAGGCTTCTTCTATGGACATGGATCGCATTCCCAGTTTTCTTGCCGGCATAAGCTCGTTTTCATAAGAGTCGCCTATTGATATGACGCATTTTGGTTCAAGTTCAAGCCCCAATCTTTTGAGCGCAGCCATAAAAAGCCTGAGGTCAGGTTTCTGGTATCCAAGATCCGATGAGAATATAACAAAATCAAAATAATCATATAGTCCTAAAAATCTTAATTCAAGCTCCGAGAAAACTCTCTGCCCATTGGATATTATGCATTTGGGGACATTTATACAATGTTCTATCAATTTTATGCTTTGTGGAAATGGTCGGAGTTTCCGTATAGAGGCAGCCCTAAAAACCCTGGACGTTTCTATTCCCAGGTGTCGCTCATCGATTTTCCAGATGGAGTTTTCCTCGCAGATCTCGGCAAAGACTTCTTCTACACGGACTTCAGGATATATTTCTTTGGAGTGCTCCATTTTATCCTTTACTTTAAATAAGTAAGTGTCCCAGAGCTTTTCCGGACTTATTTTTACTCCCTGGTATGCAAGCCATGCGCTGACGATCTTATGTGTTTCCAAATTATGTTCATCAGTATGGATTTCGATAAGTGTCTGATAACAGTCAAATATAACCCCTTTTACCGGACAACTTACAACTATTTCTTCTCCGTTTGAAACGCTCTTACCTCCCTATCCGTCTATTATAAGATTTTAACCTTTATGAATTGCCTTTAAACACTCATACGCATCCTTGATAAGATAATCCCTATAACTACCTTGGCGAATTCGTGCGCAACGCAGTAACCCTATACTCATGAAGAAAGGCAAAACTTTAGTGATATAGGCGAAGTCCTTTTCATCCTTGCTATATTCCCAGAGAAAATTTCCGATATAAGGTTCGGCTTTCCAGGCTCCTTCTTTATTTAGTTCGAATTCATTCTTCAGTTCTGCAGTAAGGATTCCCAGGTCTCTTACAGGATGCGCATGTAACCAGGAACTTTCAAAGTCAAGTGCATAGGGCTTGCCATTACGGAAGATATAATTAGAAAGATTTACGTCCCTGTGGATCATACAGCCCTGCTCTCTGTCAAGCCATGAACTGTACCACCATTCTCCAAGCATTTTGTTGAAATTTTCTCTTACATTATATTCCAGTTTCAAATGATCCAGAACTTCATGGCAGTTTCTGAATTCATTTTCCTTATTGTAGGAGGATTTTGTATTTTCATGCAACTGTCTCAGCATATGAGCCACAGCAGCTAGTATTTCATAGAGTTTTTCTTCATGACCTACATACCAGCTTAAAGATTTTCCGGGTATGTATTCAGTAACAAGTGCACAATTAAATTTCTCATTGACTGCTAAAGGTTTTGCAACATTTATTATAGAAGCCGCCTTCTCCAGGTTCCTGTATTCATTCATCAGGCCTTTGTTTGGGTTATAATCTTTCAGCCGTCCTTTGGGTTCGGCAAAAAATTTTGCCATTACACTCAGGTGCTCGCCTTTGAAATGATATTTGCATACTGTATGAGAGGCATTATTTTTGTAAACATCAACCAGACAGTTCTTATTCCTTAGCCTATATCCTACAACTTTTTCGACAAGCCAGTCCCTGAAAGGATCCCCTGGACTTAAAGTATTAACATAGAGGTATGTCACCTCAAATTGCCTCCATTTCCAGAAACACTTCCACTATTATTTAATTTGGCACACCTAACTCTTTGATTCTCTAATAATAGTACCACATACTATCGCTTCTATATATTATATTAGTATTGGGTTTATTTCAAGAACCTTATCCAGTTCTCTCAAATCTTTCGATCTGCAATATATTTCGCCTTTTGCAAAAAATCTTTAAATCCTTATACAGTCATTATAAAGTAGAATATTATTTTGAGGAAGATATAATGAAAGCCAATTACGCAACAGAAAAAGCAATTATGGCTGTTCTTGAGGAATTTGCTGAAAGTTATGCAAAGCAAGATCTAAAAACGATTATGTCCCTTGTTTCAACAGACGATGATATCGTCATGTACGGCACGAATGCTGACGAAAAACGAATCGGTTTTAAAGAAATCAAAACTCAGTTTGAACGCGACTGGTCTCAAATTGAGGAACCGGCTTTTGAATATAAATGGATTTCAATCTCAGCATCCGGCAACGTATCATGGGCGGCTATTGATGCAGTTTTCAAGGCGAAAGTCAATGGGCAAAACCTGAACTTCCCATTAAGGGTCACAAAGGTACTGGAGAAAAAAGGTGACAAATGGCTCATTGTACACGCACATTTTTCTTTCCCTGATGAAAGTCAAATTTTTAACATTTAATAATCTGTATTAAGATTATTTCTTGTAATTTTAGGGAAGTAAAGTTTGCAAACGTTGCAGTAGAAGTAGCACCAAACCAAGAATTATAATAAAGATAACAATATGCATCACCACTCCAGTAACCACATCAGGATTTATGTAATCCTTATTTAGAAAAGGATGTTTTCGTTTCAAAGAAGAGAGAATATTTTCCAGAAAGCCTGCCATGGTCATAAATAAATTCTCTCAATATATATAAATTACATTTTTGACAGCTGTGATCTTCGGAAGTGACTGATTTTGTTCCGTTGTATGATTCCTTAATTTTCATTTTGATCCGGGACTATTTTTGTAGAATTAAATGTTAGGATTTCCTGTAAGAATTTAGGGACATTAATCTCTTTAATATATATAATATAGAGAGTTTTTTCCTAAATATCGACCTATTAAATATAAAATATGAATATATATCGAAACAAATAGGTAAAATTTTATGTTAAAACCTTATAAATTAATAAATATGGCTATTTTTTGAAAAGATTTAAGTATAATAATTAATTATAGAATGCTGACTAATATAAAATTTGTAAATATAATCCGATTTAGGGGAGTTAATTCACTTTGGAATATTAACATAAAGATTTTGTCTTTATGAATTCGGAATTTACCTGAACGGTTATAAAAACTAATGTTGGTCACTAGTATTCTCAATTGCGCATGAATTGGGGTATATCATATGCGTAAGATGGGAGAAGGGGGATTTTAAATGAAAAACATCTGAATTTAAAAAAAGATGTATTTGAGGTTTTGCCAAAATAAATAATAAGGCTTTAAAAGGAAAAAAAAGCTGTTAAAATTTGTTTAAAAAAATAGAATTCATTATGATTTGCTTCTCCGAATTGCATAAAAATATAAATATTAATTATGT
>JAUPKV010000686.1 GCA_030837265.1 Methanobacteriota archaeon | reverse complement strand
GCTTGCGATAGAGATAGAATAAAGAGTAATGTATATAAATATATATTTACAGAATAAAATAATTTTCGTAAAATCCGAGATTTTCTTGTGGTATATAAAGTGAGAATAAAAAGCCTAAATCCTAAATTCAGGAAAATCTTCCAAAAATTTCTTAGTCTCATTTGGGAATAAATCTAAAACAATAGCATCCAAATAGGCTTTATTAATTTCGCTTAATTCCATTAACTTATAAAGGTTAGAACCGGCACCAATAACGTTTATACTGCAAGGCCTACTGATAAAGTATGGCTTAGTTACTGGTTCATCGTTTTCGTATAGCAGACCTTGTGATCCTAAATTGATAATCTCCTGAAGGATTGAATTTAAATTGTCATTAGGTTTTGGAAATGTAACATCAGCACGATATCTGCCATCCATCGTAGATCTATATGGCTCTGAAAACATACTCAAAATACACATTTGTCTGAAGGATATCGTACTACCGATTTTTATAAGGAAGTTTATTTGCGATATATCTATACCTGGCTCAAAAAATATATTTGCTAGAAGATTTCCTAGAAAAAGCAATTTCTTTTCTTCATGTTCTCTTTGTGCTGCTAATAGTATTCCTTCAATTGCTTCAATGCTTGGTGGTTGTTCTTCGAATGGTATTTCAGAGCATGCAGGATGTCCGGACGACGACAATTTGAAAAAACCGTCATTTCTAAGAGGCTCTCTTTTATCTAGTCTATTCTGAACTTTTTTGCGAAAGCCATCAAGAACTTTTCTAACTCTTCTTTCTTCCCATGGACTAATAGATCGCTTTGAATAATCAGTTTTAAATATATCTATCGCGCTATCAATAAATGCTGTCGATAATGCCCCTTCAAGCCCTCCTAAAGAATATCCGACTATAGCGCAACCAGCCTTTACTAGAAATTTTGTACCTGCATCGACTATCTCTTTTTGGTCTTTATCTTCTTCATCGAGATTCATTTTATCTCACTTAATGATGACTCAAGTCATTCCTAACTGTTCTTTTATAGCTTTGATATCTGATTGTACCTGTCTCATACTCATTCCATAACCAGGTTGAATATCTTCTCTTAAAGACTTGATTTCTTCAAGCGTTGTATCAGTGGTCTTCCGTATTGCTTTTGTTTCTTCCAACGTTGACTCTGTGGTTTTTCGCACGGCTTTGAGATCGCTTTTCATCTCTTTGATGTCCTCGCTCATCTGCGGGATCATATCGGTGTTCTTCCTCACAGCGTTGAGATCGTCTCTCATATCTAGAAGGACAGGGATAGCTTTGTTCAATTGGACGGTTGAGCAGAATTGAGCATATTCCCCGATCCTCATTATCTCTCCATCGAAGGCCTCAAAGGAGATGTTTGAGACCTCAGAACGAGCGGGCCGCTTGGTTTTGACTAACGCGCAGAATGCTTCAATTGCTTTATCTTCACCATCAGCAAAAACAAGAACTTCTTGGCCTTCGTCACTTTCCGAATTATGGGCCTCAAACATCCTGATCCTGTTGGACATGGCCATGCTCATCAGGAAATATCTGTAGCCTACATCATGGACTTTCGGGCCTGTAATCTTAATCTTCAGCTTCATAGTCAACCTTGATATAAACCGGCAAGCTATTTGGTTGTTTCCTCATGCTCTGGTCTTATGGGGCATTCTTTGTTAGAGCAGAAAAATTTGCAGTCTCTACAGCATGTATCTTGACAACTTTCTAAATAGTTTAATAAATTGTCTATTTTAGAATCAAATTCGTCAACTCTGGATTTTAGGGTTGTTCTTTGTGTGGAACTCCATTCTTCCAATTTGCTTTTAATGTCTTTAGTCCAAGAATTTCGCATATGATTATTTAATATGGAACCCGGTCTAGTTCGTATTTCATTTCTGATTGGATCTATGCTATCTATAACCTCCTCTTCGAATTTGCCTAATTCGTGGTCAGCTTTTTTTATATCATCAATATATTTTTTAACATAATCATTCGGAAATAGTATGCGTATCCGTCCTATTGTTTTCCAAAATCGCTCATCACTTTTAGCTATTTCTAATTGTAAATCTTCAGATCTCTGTTTCAGCCGAAGATATTCGTTTAGTTCAGCCGATTTATCTTGGTATTCATCAATAATTTTATTAATATATTGTTGTGCGTTTTCCATCTCGGGAGATTCGTCGTATCTTCTTTGGTAAGAATGTCATCATAATTGATAATGCGAGTGGCTAAAATATGTGCGGCACTATGAATACTTTCTGATGCATAAAAAGCACTGTAATATGATGCCTTAGATTGCAGCATTATGTGTTTGATGCCTCTTAATTCATTGGTAAATCGTATTTTATCATCTCTTTTTTGCCTTTTATCTTTTTCATTATCTCTATATATTTGAAATGCATTTGTGGCAAGTGCGCCTAATATGGCAGCGCCTATATAACCTAAGCCTTGATCCATATAATTTTCACTTCCAGAATTGCCACCAACCTTTTTTCTTGATCTCTTCCTCGCCGGGATTTAAGGATAGCTGACTGATGCTTTGGGTGAACTAAGCCACATGACCGCACAGAAATGAGACCTCATCTTCTTTGACCTTCATGGCCTCTTTCAGCTTATCGGCCACCACCCTGGCCGCTGCTAGCTTCTCCCTCGCGTCGGTCAGATCTTTTCTTGGCCTGCTCAGCCAATGCGGGGGTTTTTCATCGATTGGTGTTCAGCACACGATTTTAACTGACAATCGGCTTGGATTTTTTTTATTACTATGAATATTTTAATGATTGCACGAACTCGTGCGCCCGCGCGTGGAGCGCGCGGGCGAGGAGTTTGAAGCATAATTGATATCAGTGTGTTTCATCCATCCTTCGAAGCTCTGCGGGCTATTCGCGCATAGCTTTCTGATCAGCTAAGAGCCTTAATCGCCAGCCTTCCGAGCCATCCGCGGCCAAGTCTGAGGATTCGTCAATCAATAGTGCTCATTGATGGTAATGATTGCGCTGATTTGGGGGATTTGATAAGATCGCTCCTTTTGTCAGTCCAGCCTGAAATCCCCGGACTCTTTAGAAAAATTTATATTCTTAAGCAAGATTCGTATTAGAGATAAGAATCAATACAAAAGGTGAATACTGGATGAATAACCGAATATTTGCAGGAGCGCTAATCTCCCTCGCCGTCCTGTTTCTGGGGGCGGCACTGGTGCAGGGCGCAGCAGAGAGCGGGATCGCCATAACCAATGCCAACTTCGAGGCAACCAGCCCGGAAAAAGAGAACCTGGTTGATGAATGGGTGGAGATCTCAAATCTTGGCTCCGCTGATGTCAGCCTGGCCGGCTGGACGCTGGAGGATGCGCAGAACCACACCTACAAGTTCCCGGATTTCAGCCTGGGCGCAGGGGCCAAGGCCAAGATTCGCACGGGAATGGGAAATGATACCGCAGAAGATCTCTACTGGAACCGCACTTCGTCCATCTGGAACAACGGCGGGGATGTGGCAACTTTAAAGGATGCCTCTGGTAGCGTGGTGTCCAGCTATCCGGAAGAATCCCAAGCAGCATAAATCTCCTATTTTCTATTTTTTATATTACTTTTGGAACCGCTGTCTCTAAAATTAGAATCGCGGTCAGATCTCCCGCCCTTGCAGCAGAGCGCAAGTGTGAAATGCCTTCCACGCCTCACACTATGCGGTGTACTGAGATGAATCTTGAAGAGATGTCTGACATATTGAAATCCTCCCTGGAAATTCGCGACAACATCGTGGGTGTGAAACTGTTTAAAAACGAGACGGAAATTCCCAGAGATCTCGAATCCATGGAGAAGCCCATCCATTACTGCTCCATGATCCAGGGC
>JAUPKV010000685.1 GCA_030837265.1 Methanobacteriota archaeon | reverse complement strand
GCTACAATTTTAATTCCCTTGTTACTCCTTTTTATTTTTATCTTCTTGTATTAAAAATAACAGCCTTGCAGCTGCAGGCCCGATATAAAAAATATTTATTTATGCTGTGAATTTTCCTGATTGATATAATAGATTATTTACCCGAAACAAATGGAGCCATCTGGAGTCAAACAGCCCACGTGGCGGCTTTGTTAATTTATGGAATAATCTTACCAAGAAACAGCAATAAGAAAAGCAAAATTTGAAAAAAATGAAATTCTATCAGGAAGCTCCATATACTCACACAAAATATCTCACAATTAATAACATTATTTTATATTTTAAATAAGACAATGAGATTATTATGTTTATTTCCACTCTTTTTCCTTAAGTAGATTATAAATTATCATTAAATTATTGTATATAGTCTGATTTTGGTTTATTTCACTTCATATGTAACAGAGATAGCAAAGAAAGTTATGTATTGAGATGTTTTGACAAAAATAGAGTAAGGAAAAAATATTCGGTGGTTTTTATATAATTCATTATTATATATTTATATATATTCAAGTCGGTTTTATAAAAACGCGTGCCCAAATCCATAAAATAAAATATAGGGCCTTTGTCTAAATATAATTGACTTGAATTAAAAACACTTTTGGAGTCGATGAATGATTTAATCAGATAATTACTATCTGATTCGGAAATGTTCACCTTCTCCAATAACACAACACGAGTTTAAATTAATAATATAAATATCAAACAAAGAGGAGGAAAATATATGGGATGGTTTGGCTGCGGATGCGGCAACTTTTGGAATAGATGTAGGAGCGGCTGCGGCTGGGGCGGCGGCTGCGGCTGGGGCGGCGGCTGCGGCGGTGGCTGCGGCTGGTGTTAAAATAAAAAGCGTTCCGTTTTTTGAATAGAACAATGTTCATCTAACCAAATCCACGTCCACCTTTGTTTACTTCCACAAAAAAAGAAGTAATATAGACTTCTTTTCAAGACCACGATGAACATACCATCGTGTTTCTTGTTTTTCTTACAGCTAACAATATTGTCTCTTTTGTGCTAGAAATTCCTACCTGCAGTGCTCCGGATAAACTGGATTTTAGGCTATAATCATTAGTTTTAAAATTATAAGCCTGGCAGCTGCAAGCCTGACTTAAAAAAGGCCTTTTAATTTGCAAGAAGTTTATCTCAAAAGGGGTGTTATTTACAGGCTGACTAAGGCGCATAGATAACTCATACTTTTTTAATTGACTTGGGTACTTTTTAAAGTATGATGTCAGCCTGCAATCAAACATCTTATTAAAACAGTATATAGGGTTTATTATTTTATTTAGATATTTATAAAAGCCATTCATTCTGTTTCTAAATCCTGTCTCCTTACAGCATTTATCCATCTTATTTCGTAATAAGAAGGCACTAAATGCAACGAATGAGACTTTCACGTGGGAAAAAGAAGTTTTTGAAGACTAAAGTTTCAATCCGCTCAGATCTGTATTGCTACAGTTTGCCTATCCGAGTGGAATTTAAAACTTAGATGTCTCTTATAATGTGTATTTAATTAATTGATTTTCTATGAATAAAAAGTTATTGTCCCTACATGGATGGATAAGTCAGGAAGGCTTACTCCATAAATTATCTTGAATCACTAACACATTATTTGTGTGTTAGCTTTTCCTTAATTCGCTTCACTAAACTGATTGTTTTGTCTACTTCTTTCAAGCTTGCGTTAATCAATTTAAGAGAACACAAACAAGAAGATAGTTTCACCAAAACCTCAGATAGTTCAGTCGGCACATTGATAGAGACACCTCCTGCACATTTGTTACTTTTGAACTGCAGGCAAATGCAATTCAAAAGCTTATAACAACCAGGAGATTCTTTTAAAAAGGTATTCTTTTGAGATTTCCTTTTTGTATTCAATCTCTTGTTTGTGTTTTTCTCTTTTGCCTAGCTGCTTTGCCTTCGGATCCATAAGTTTTGGTCACATGTTTTGCTGAAACTACTACTATCATGCGCCTTTTCCATATACGACAATATCATTAAAATCTATAAATCAATAACTATAGCATACATTCGCAGAAACTTTTATATAATTTAGAAGATATTCATTATCTAGAGAGTTAATCAAACACAGGTGATTACTATAACCGAAACCGAACCCAGAAATTTTGTATTGCGAGATGAAGAAGGCAACGAGCACGGAGTTTTCACAGGAAAACAACCGAGACAAGCAGCACTTAAAGCAGCAAATAGAGGCAATGGGACAAAAAAGAAACCTGAACTTATTAAACTTAGGGAACGTGGAACAAAGAAAGTGCATGTTTTCAAAGGATGGAAGGAAATTGTTAAAGCTCCGGAAAATAGGCCTGCTTGGATGCCTGAGGAAATAAGTAAGCCCTTTGTGAAGAAAGAGAAAATCGAGACAATTGAATAACGTCCTTTCTTCAATTTTTTCCTTATAAAATAAGCTCGGCAATAACACAATAACTATAACAGGGCGACAAATGAATACAATTTTGCGAGGTGATTGCATTTGTCGACCTGCAAGACATCATAATTGAAATTGATTAAATTCTTTTCCGTTTAGTTTTAAGATTTAAACTGTTACGTTTGCTAAGTTTACTCATAGAAAAGCTATCCTGATGGCTGCAGGCCTGACCTAAAAAAGCCATCTTTCGGGATCATGTGACTATTCCTAAAAAAGATATTCTGTAAAAGGGCAGAAAAAAATTAAATTTCGAATACAGGCTTGTTTTCCCAACAACTTTGTAATTCATTTTTTATTGTTGTTAACTTAATGTGTTATTGTTATCTCCATGAGTTATTACATAGAGTTGGCTACTCAAATTTTGGGGTAATAATGAAACTCGGTTCCATTGTCTATGTTATCCCTTCATATTATTTTATCAGTTCTCAGATTCATGTTCTTATTTTTGAAAAAAGAATATGAGTAAAAGCCATGTAGAGGCAGAGGAGGTGAGATGAAGTCCCATGCCTCTTTTTACGATCTGCTGCGGTGATTGATCTGGTTTCACAAATAAATATAAATCCGATACTATTAAAACTTTTTTATAAAAATCCATGCTCGACCGTTACTAAGTTGGTTCTTCGTCACTTTGTGTGGATATCCCCATAAAAACGAATGCGATGTTGAGTTCAAAATCATTTTACTTATAGATAGTGACGAAGAGCCAAAATAATTAACGCTGGACAAAAAATGAGGAAAAATTAAACCGGCTAAAATGAGGAAAATTAAACCAGCTGAAATGAGGAAAATTAAATCGGTCTTGACATTTATGATGAAGAAGACTAAAGCAATTAAAAATTTGTAGAATTTTTGTACACTTACACTACATGTCATGATCCAAACCGTAACTAGAATTTTATATATAATCAGTTCAAATGACTCAATACAAAAATCCAGTGATGAAGTAAAACCAAAAATCACTCAATTTTGTAATTGATTACAATCCTTGTGATTGTACTTCTTGGCTGAAGTCTTTAGATATCAAATATTAATTTTGATTGGAAACGGAATTCTTCTTACGAATTTAACTTCTCAATCAAGAGATGCAATAACCACTCGATTTTGGACCAGAGTCGTTCAAATTTTTATGTAATATCTAAAATCGAGAAAAACAATAACCTGGGACAGGTACAAACAATGACAAGAGTGATGACAGTACAACCAAACGAAGACAAAGAGATTATTAAACTATGCATAAGTGGAATTCCAAAACATGAAGCATTAAACCAATTTCCAAAAATGAATTCGACTTTAAAAGCAAGAATTAACCGAATTTACAGAGTCGCCTTTTTTTTGCAAGATTTTTATGATTTAAAGGAAAAAAACGAGAAAAATAAACTTGAAAAAAAACGATCATGGAAAATGAGCACATACCTTAAATGTAAAATAAATCTACATCCTTCGGAAGTCGATAGTCTTATGAATGCCCTCCTTGAAGCAGGATGGGAGCCCAAGGATCCTTCAGGGATCGTGTCTGCGGGACTTCCAGGATCACACCAGGATGAGGATCTTATCATCTGAAACCACGACCTTTAAGAAAAAGTAATTTCGGGTACTGTAAAGTCTTCATCTGCTAGCTAGATAAGGTTCTTTTTAGGAAGGCGACTGCTAATGATATGATGATTTTTGTAGTATTGGCCGACGAAGACTTTACAAAGTCAAAATCGCTATTCATTTCAACCTAAGAAGAGACGAGCAATATTAATAAATTAGAAGAATATGTGACTTTTTGGACAACCTTCTACTTGATTACTAATTCAATCAAATTAAAATTTCATTCATTAACATATAATTTAATAATATACAATATTTTGAATAATTTGTTTAATATATGTATGATTCTTAGTATAGAGTAAGTCAAAAGGTAAGTAGAGGAACTACACACCGAAAATTCTTGCAAAAGTTTATCTTCATATAATCAGATTCGGGGGAGTTTGATTGAAGGTAACGGTAATGTGGTCGCGTCTCTTCTAACTCTATTTACCCTCATTCTTTCTTATTAAAAGTAGAAAAGAAAGGTAAAGACAACATACTTGGGGGAGAGTTGTTGGGGGATATCTTTACCTAGTACGTAATACTAAAAGAGAGAATAAATACTTTTTTATTTAATCCTTTTAATAAATAATATAATTATAATTCTATGTATCTAGATTTTTCCATTTTTTCTAAACTTTTTGCACTTGAATTGAGAAAAACCCGATTATAAAAAACTAATTATAACTATACTTAGAAACAAACTTATACTAAAAACACATCTGAGTTATTGAACCTTCTTTAGCCCGCATAGAACTATCTACGGCACAGGGGATCTTAATCTCTTCTCTCCTGTGCATTTAAAATACTCATCTCTTCATAATGTCAACAGATGGGATATTGTAAAAAGAATAAGATGTTAATTTTTGATATATAGTTATACTTAATCTTTTATTAATATATATATTTTTAGATCGGCCCTTTATTTCCACTGCAATGTTAATATATTTATTTGACTGATATTCAATTATACGAAAAAAAATAAAAGAAGTTCTTATAGAGGTGTTTCTTGTGGACAATATTAAATCTGCTATTACTGCCGAATCTATGTTATGGAATTGATAGTTAAGCCGGGTATATCATCCGGATCTACAAGAAACGTTTTTTAATTTTCCCTCACAATTTCAATACATAGCAACCGAAGAAGAGAGAAAGGAAGCAGTTAAAAAAGCCTTCTTAGAGTACGCGAAGGATCACGAATTATTTGAAGTTGAAACACCGGGATATTATGCGAGACTGATTTTACCCGAGGAACATTTTTTCTTTAAAGCCAATGTTATAGCTGATATGATTGAATCGGGTGAAATGATAACGAGGAGCGAAAAATGGGTTATTAAAAAGTGAAATAATTTCGAGATAAACAGGATAAAATAATGTTAAATTATTTAAAAATAAATAATAAATTCCTTTGTGTTTATTTATTTATAACTATACTTTTGATATTGACAAATTGCTTAAGACCATAATGAGAAAGTTCTCTTCCTATTCCTGATTTCTTGGCTCCGCCAAAAGGAAGTCTCGGGTCGGATCTGACCATACCATTAACTGCTACAAATCCTGACCTGATCCTTTTTGCAAGTCTTTCCGCTCTTTCCAGATCCCCGGACCAGACTTCGGCCCCAAGTCCGAATTCTGTGGAGTTTGCGACTTTTACTGCCTCATCTTCATCCTTTACTGATATAACCGGAGCAATAGGTCCGAATACCTCTACATTACAAACTTCCATATTCGTGCTGGCTGCAGGGATAAGAGCCGGTCTGAAGAAAAAGCCCTTTTCACACTCTTTTCCGTAAACACAGGTATTTGCTCCTTCATTTTTAGCTCCAGCCAGGATTTTTTTGAGATTTTCGACAAATTCTTTCTTTGCAAGAGGCCCGATATCCGTATCTTCGTCCATCGGATTCCCTATTTTCAGTTTTTGTATTTCAAGATCAAACGCCTTCGTAAAATCTTCAGTTATTTTCTCTATGACAACGAATCTCTTTGCAGAAATACAACCCTGGCCGGTATTGAGGAAGCGGGATTTTACTGCAGCCTGGGCTGCTCTCTCAATATCGGCATCCTCAAGCACTATAAAAGGATCGGAACCTCCAAGTTCCAGTACAAAAGGTTTGATAGTCCCTCCGGCAAGCTCGCCGATTTCGGAACCTGCCTGGATGCTACCAGTAAGCGAGACCCCGTCGACCATATCCGTTTTAAGGATTTCCATGGTAGTTTTCGGGTCAATTAACAGGGTCTTAAAAACATTATCCGGAAGTCCTGCATCCCGAAAAACTTTCTCAACCTCAAGGGCAGATCTAGGCACATTTGAGGCATGTTTAAGCACACAAACATTACCTGCACTCATCGTAGGGATTGCAAACTTGAAGACCTGCCAGAAAGGGAAATTCCAGGGCATAATTCCGAGTATTACACCCAGAGGCTCAAAAGTCACATAACTTTTTTCGGAATCCGTATTAACAAACTCATCTTTCAGAAAATCAGCTGCATTTTTAGCGTAGTAATCGCAGGTCAGGGCGCATTTCTGAATTTCAGCCCTTGACTGCTTTATAGGTTTTCCCATTTCCTTTGTAATAATTTCGGCATATATATCAGTATTCTGTCGAAGCACCTCTGCAACCCTTGTAAGATACTTTGTCCTTGCCTCAACAGATAATGAACTCCACCCGGAAAAGGCAGCTCTTGAATTTTCAATATGGATTTTACATTCCTCGAAAGAAAAAGAATCATATGTCCAGTTTACTTCTTCAGTATAAGGATTTACGGATTTGAATACCATAAGATCATCTCAAAAAAATTGTTTTTTTGTTTAAACAGGAGGTCCCCGATTTGTTTTTCACGACTTCCCCCCAAGGAAAGCCATATACTATTATTAAGATTCATTGTATAAAAATTTAAGTAGATGAAAAGGATGCAGTCCTTTGTTTTATTTGTCCTCAATTATCTGTTTTACTTCTGAGAAATATTGCCCATCGATAATTATATAATACATAAGTTATATAATTGAGCTCAGTAATCAATTATAATCAAACGAGTACTTCACAGACAATCAAACAATATTTCACAGCTACGTTTCCAAAAATCGGACATTTTCATAAATACCAGATATTTCCATTAGTACCAGGTTTTGAGCTTATTTTGTCCTAAAGGTCTTGTAGAGGGATAATATTCCTTAGACTGAACTTTGTCAACCTGATCGGGTAAAATTTTGCTGATTTCTGTCAAAAAGTACTTAAAATCATAATATATCTCCATTAGTTATGTTATCTCTAATATTGTGATATCGGACTCACATAACTTCTTGTATTTTTATTCGAGCTTCCGTATTCCTTCTTTATGCTGGAGAAACATAACAATAAAAACAGTGATGGTGGCCACATTGCATAAAAACTCGGATTTAGAGAAAAAACAAATGGAAGCGATTCTTAAGCAGATTCACGACCCTGAGCTGCTTTCCCAAATTGAAAAGTTAGTCCCTTTTCACGGGTTTCTAACATCCGGAGCGTTAATCGGTATCCAAATGCTCAATATCGCACGAAGGGAATTAGATATCCGTGATGGGGAGCGCATATTTGTAACATGTGAGACTCAAAGCTGCATGCCGGATCCGTTCCAGATCCTTGGCGGAGCCACAATCGGAAACGGCGGATTAAAGATTAGAAACTTTGGGAAAATGGCAGTCACCATAAATAAACAGGCTCCTGAAGGAGTTCACACAATAAAGGGTATCCGTATTATTCTCGACCCTGAGAAAACAAAGGATTATCCCAAACTCCATGCCTGGTACCTGAACACTCAAAAGCTTCATCATGAAGAGGTTGTACCAATCCTTCTAGCTGCAGGAGAAAAAGTGTATTCCTGGAAATCTGTGGATATCGAAGTTCCTGTCAGGCAGAAAAAACGGATACATGCTTGTAAAAATTGCGGTGAAATGTTCATTCAGCACGATAATGAGCTGCTGTGCGGCGCATGTACAGAATAACGTTAAGAGGTAAGCGACTTGCAAAATGAGATAAAATTAAGTGTCTTTTCCGAAAAAAAAGACAGACAGCTGGTCTATAAGCCTGAAAAATGCATTGGCTGCGGGACCTGCGTACAGTCATGCCCCAAAGGCAACCTTTCGATAGGTGCCGTGGGAGCTGTAACTAGAGGGTTGCTAGATGCGGATTTCCTTGAAATGAAGGAGAGCGAAGACTGCCTTGTCTGCGGTATTTGTGCGAGGGTTTGCCCCACAGGTGCTCTTGAAATGAAACAAGAAGGAAAGACCCTTAATGATAAGTCCTATATTTCCGAGGCCATTAAACCAACTTTAGTATCTGAAAAGTGCGTCCACTGCGGACTTTGTGAAGAAATATGCCCAAGAGACTGCATTCAGGTAAGCCGGGAAATTTCAGGGGACGGAAGCCTGAAGCTTGTAGGAAAAACTAAAATTGATACAGAGTGCTGCGTCCACTGCGGCTGGTGTGCTGCCGTATGCCCTGTTGACGCGATTTCCGTAGAAAAGCCCTTTGAAGGCCGCTGGACGAGGGCTGAAGAGATCTGTCAGACCTGCCATACCTGTGTAGAAGTATGTCCTGCAAATGCTCTTTTCAATAAAAAAGCTAAAGCTGGAGAAAGAGTCGAAAAGATAACTCACCGTCCCGATGCTTGCATTTACTGTGGGGCGTGTGCGGTCGCGTGCCCTGTTAAAGCAATTGATGTCAGGAAAACTGCAATTCTGCCGGACGTGGAGAAAAAAGGTCTCCTTGAGAAGAAGCTACTTGAAGTTCCTGTTCCGGAGACTCTGCTCCGTACCAGTCTGAAGACGGATGAAACTACATGTCTTGGTTGCGGAAACTGTGTAATTGTCTGTCCTGTAAATGCTCTCGATAACCGCGAACTAGCTTCGGGGTACCTTAACGACATGGATGAAAAAGCTCTGCTTGAAGTTAAGAACGGAAAAGTTTCGGTCGTAAATCAGGACCGCTGCGGAGCAGATGGAGCCTGCGCCCTTATTTGCCCTGTTAATGCTATCTGGCTTGTGAAAAGAGAGGTGAAATAAATGGCAGGAACAATTACAATTAAAAACGGATACGTCTTTGACCCCCTTAACGAAATAAACGGGGAAATCATGGATATCTTCATCAGGGACGGAAAAGTCGTAAAGGAGCTTTCTGCTGCCGAAATTAGAGATGCAAAAGTTATTGATGCCTCAGGTATGACGGTCATGCCAGGAGGAGTTGACTCACATTCTCACGTTGCAGGTGCAAAAGTTAATGCTGGCAGGATGATGCGCCCGGAGGATCACTATAAATCGACTGTCCAGAAGACTTCCATAGCTCATTCGGGTTCAGGGTACACTGTCCCCTCGGTCTACAAACAGGGGTACGATTACGCAGCAATGGGTTATACAACTGTTTTTGAAGCTGCGGTTCCTCCTCTTGAAGCTCGCCACACCCATGAAGAGATGCGTGCAACTCCGCTTCTTGACATGGGCGGGTACCTGATACTCGGAAACAACTTCTTTTTGATGCGTTACTTCCGGGATGGGGACATAGAAAAAGCTGCTGCTTATGTGGCCTGGATGATGAAGACCCATAAGACTTATGGAATCAAATGCGTCAACCCTGCAGGAGTTGAGAATTGGGGCTGGGGAAAAAACATAAGTTCTCTTGATGAGGCTAATATTCATTTTGAAATTACCCCAAGAGAGGTAATAAAAGGGCTTACCGAGGTCAATGAACGCCTTGGAATGCCAATGCCCATCCATTTACATGCAAACAACCTGGGACATCCTGGCTGCTATGCAATTACTAAGGATTC
>JAUPKV010000684.1 GCA_030837265.1 Methanobacteriota archaeon | reverse complement strand
CCAACACTCATTCCCAACACGACCCTCTTCCGATCATAGACAAATTTTATATTTTCAATTCTTGATCTTTGGTTAAATTACTTGTTAAAGAAGCCATAAATTCTTTTTTTTCCTGCATATAACTACTACTTGGTTTTATTGTAAAATTGGGGTTAAGATAAGTCTCTCTTTTGTATTCTTTTATATATTCAAAGCTTTCAGTAATTAATTTTATTTTTATTACATCTTTTTCATAATTAAAATCATCAATTTCTAGAGGATAATCTTCTGTGAAAAGGTTTAAACAGCTAATGATGGAACTTTTACCACTGTCATTTTCTCCAACTATAACAGTAATGTTGTCTTCAAATGTTATTTTGAAATTACATAAACATCTAAAACCATCTATTTCAATCTGTTTAATCTTCATCTCAATTACTTCCACTATCAATTGATGAAGAATATTTTTCAAATCTATATAAAATATTTTAATTTCTTGATAATTTATATTAATAAATTGTGAACAAAAAACAATAATTATTTTTACATCTAATTTATTATAAAATATAATCTTTTATTGTTGTAAAACCGTACATTAATAGTATTTATGTGATATTTTATCGATTTTTTAAAAGAATAGATTGTATATAAAATATTTCATAAATTTATAAAATTCAATAGATTACATATTGAAAGCTATACTTGACTCTTACACTGGTCAAAAGTTCTGTGAAATTACAAATAACGGAAAAATTACAGATTGCTTCAAGTATGTTAAACAAACGTACTTTTGTTAAGAAATGTAATATTAAAGAAATATTTCCTGTTTTATCGTTTGATTTTTATAATGAGAATTGCCCTTTCCGGGCAAAATTTCACACAATTGACTATGTGTTTGTTTTCTCGATCATTACAAAATAAATATGAATATGCTTTTTTCCTTCGATAACCCCCGGCAATCAAATGCAAAAAACTATAAGAATGCATAGACACTTTTCTCGGTGCTTACAGATCTCGATTTAAATGAATGTTACCAAATTGAAAGTATAAAATCCCTTCATGAAAAGCGGACTATGGCAGTTTTAGAACCCTTAATCAATTGGGAGTTTAGTTAAAGTCTTCCAAACTTCGATTTACTTTATTATCCTTATTCTTCACAACAGAATCCTCATTTTCCGATTCTGATTCCTTTTTTAATTGAGTTTCCTTTTCTTCCAATACTTTAATAACAGTAGAAATCGGAACAATAAGTCCATCGATCATTACGAATTCATTCAGGGGATTTTCCTTGAGCATTTTTTCTGTTGAGAATTCCTCATCGAAGTATCTCATTTTGAACATATCACGGATTAACTTTGCTTTCTGTGAAGTTGTGCTCTGGCTAGTCTTGAAATAATTGCAGAGATCAGTAGCGCTTATGTAGGGCTCAAAATTTTTGTCAAAAAGGAAATTAATCTGCCCGAGAGAATAAACTACTGCAGCCGCCCAAATCTCCAGTCTTCCTGAAAGAAATGGTACCTTCCTTTTCCGGCTCATTTTGTCGATAAGCTTCCGGCACAGCATTTTATACTCTTCATCAAGATAGCGATCCGCAAAATCATCTGTTATCTTAATGAGAGCTTCTTTCTTCTGCATTATAAGTTCGCGATCACTCATAGTTCATACCTTGAATATCTGTTATATGATTTGTATTTAATAGTTTTTTAGGTCCATATTTTATTCCAAAATAATTTAACTTTTTAAAGTTTTTAGCCATTTTTAATTGATGTAAAGGTTTTGTCGTAAAACTTGCACATTTCTCTAATTCAGCACAATAGGCCTAAATCATTGAATGGGAGAAATAATTGTGATACAACATTTATCTCAATTGGCTCTCTTTCTCAGGATATGTTTAAATTGTAACAAAAGAAATTATGCTGATATGGAGAGTGCTTCCCAGAATAGAGAGTTATTCGAAAAAATCTCTTCGTTCCTCAAGAAGGAAGGCGCAACAAAGGTAGCTATTTTTGGCTCTTATGCAAGAGGAGAAGAAAGACCTGAAAGTGATATCGACGTTCTTGTAGAGTTTCCCGAAACGAAAGGTCTGCTTGCTATGGTCAGAATCGAGAGGGAGTTATCGGAGTTTCTTGGAGTAAAAGTCGATTTACTGACCGAGGGTTCTATAAGCCCGTACCTTATTGAAGAAATAAAAAAAGAGTCGAAAGTGATCTCAGCATGAGAAAGGGCGACTCGGTTTACCTTTGTCATATACTTGATTCAATTGAACGTATTGAAGAATATACTGAGGGTATGGAAAAAGAAGATTTTTCATCCAACAATCTAGTTCAAGATGGAACGATAAGGCAAATTGAGATAATAGGTGAAGCTACCAAAAACTTATCAGGGATCTCCGAAAAAGGTATTCTCAAGTTCCCTGGAGTGATATTGCTGGAATGAGGGATCGATTGATCCATCATTATTTCGGGATTAATTTGGAAGATGTTTGGCATACTGTGAAAGTCAATATTCCTGTTTTAAAAGACGAAATCCTTGTGATACTCGATGTTATAGAGACTGAAAAATAATGCTGTTTCTGATTGAATTGTTCCTCTGCAGAAATTAAACTCGTCCACTAATTTCCAATTGAGGTTTTGATGATATAACTAAAACACGGCGCCCGCTTGTATTGATGGACAATCAAATCACTAACTAATTATTTTACTTAAATTTTAAGACATGCTCTTAGTAACTAAAGTACATACCAGTTAAAGCACATGCCAGTTAAAGCACATACCAGTCCGTATCATCAACCGATAGATCTTCCCTGAGCCCCACTGTTCTTCCGGGAAGCTTGAGAGCGTCGGTAATTGCATCGGAAAGGTCCTGCAGGTATTCTCGGGTGGATAAACTGCTATAGATGAATTTTTTCTCGGGCTGGATCATACTCTGGATTGTGGATTCCTTAGGGACTATGTTTACTTCGATATCTACCATTTCTGCGGCTTTTTCCATCGCGGTCCTGAAGTCACCGATACAGTAAGCGATCCTGTGTTTGTAATTGTCCCTGGTCTTCAAAAGATATGCGGCAAGCCTTTCGCTTTCCATTTTTATGAAATCCCTTTTGACCTTTGTTACATTACATTTTCCCATCATGAAGCTGTAATGCATGAAAGGGTACTGGGTGTCAAGTTCCCTGGGAGTAATCCCGCAGGTGCCGAAGGTCACTATGTGTACGTCTTCAAGCTTCGCTATTCCGAAAATCACCCGGTCGAATTTCTTGTGGGAAGGGCTTTCATGATAGGGTTTCTTTTTAGAGCAGGGCACGAATATACAGAGCTCGCGGAAAGGGGCTTCGTATTCGCCCAGGACCCATTCGTTGGCTCTTATCATGTCGGGGTGGTAAATGACCCGGTCAGTGTCAAGAGGTTCCTGGGAACGTTCAGCTTCGGGAATGATCGGCTTCATAAGCTTCAAAGCAATTTGAGTCCTGAGATTGTATATATAATTAACTTCGCTAGCCATGACATCAAGCTTTAGTAAGCAAGTAATCAGTAATCTTATAAGAGTTCAGTCAAATAGTTATCGGATTAATTTTTATAAAATTAAAATTATATCAAAAATGGAAAATGACCAGAAGAGAATTTATTGAAGAAGCAAGAAAACAGGGAGCATCACAGGATTTAATAGATGCATGCAGGGTTTAATAGATGCATTAGAAAGATTGCCAGAGTAACCAAAAAAATTAGCCTTCAATTTATAACCTTATCGGTTTTATACCTGCAAAATGATTTGTAATTAGCTGATTGATTAAATGAAAATTTTTTTAATATTAACTGATTCTCTACATCAATTCACTTAGTTATCTATTTTAAGAGTTTTTCTACCTTGGGGGCTTTAACTGATCTTTAAATAGAAACAAATATATTTTTAATGAATTCCTGCTGCTCCGGAGTATCAAATTGCAGTCGGCGGAAGCTATTTTCCTCCAAGGAAAACATTTATACATGTGTAGGTAAAGCTATGCTTAAATTTGACTTAATTTTGACGATACAAAATATTTACGACTTTTATAAATCATTATATCCCGGTAATTCCTTGTTCAAGCCTTCAATTTCTTCCAGGCAGTTCGTCACCAATATATCACTAAAAATAATCAAAAATAATATCCCAAAATAAAGAAAATCACAGGAAACAGTAACCATGCCAGAGAGCGAGCAGTATTCAAGAAACACATTAATGGACTTTATTAAATATCGACCCTTAGATATCGAAATTTGTGACGTGACGCTCCGTGATGGGGAACAGACTCCAGGTGTTCTGTTTACCAAAGAACAGAAGCTAACGGTTGCCAGTGAGCTCGATTCCATGGGTATTGAGGTTATAGAAGCCGGATTTCCAGTAGTATCGGAAAATGAGAAGGAAACGGTAAAAGCAATTGCAAATCAGGGCCTTGATGCAAGGATTTGCTGCCTTTCCAGAGCAGTAAAAGGGGATGTTGATGCTGCCCTGGAGTGCGACGTTGATATTGTGAGCATATTTATTGCAATGTCTGACATGCATCTTGAACACAAGTATCACCGAAGTCTTGAGGATATGCTCGGTTGCGCCAAGGAAACTATTGAGTACGCAACTGATCACGGATTAAAAGTACGTTTCGCAGCTGAAGACTCAAGCAGGACTCCGATCGACCGCCTCAAAGAGATATTCAAGGAAGTTGAAACGGAATGCAAAGTGCAGTATTTGAGCCTTGCGGACACTATTGGCATTCTGAACCCGACTACGACCCACTACCTGGTGAGCGAGATTTACAAATCGGTTAATACTGACATCTGTATTCACTGTCACGATGACCTGGGCATGGCTACGGCAAACACTCTTGCAGCTGCAGAAGCCGGTGCAAAGCAGCTCCATACGACTGTCAACGGGATTGGAGAAAGGGCAGGCAATGCATCCCTCGAAGAAGTAATGGTAGCCCTCAGGGTTCAGTATGGGATTGACCGTTATGATACCACAAAACTCACAGCAATTTCCAAAATGATCTCCGAATATTCAGGCATCAAACCCTCAGCCAATAAAGCTATCGTAGGGCAAAACGCCTTCTCTCACGAATCAGGAATCCATGTTGCTGCAATCCTGGAAGAGCCTCGCACTTATGAACTCTTCCTTCCGGAAATGGTCGGAGGAAAACGCAACCTTATTGTTGGAAAACATACTGGCAAAAAGGCCTTAAAAGGTATCATCAACAGCATCGGGTTCTGTCTTGAACGGGACGAACTCTGTGACCTTATCGAAATGGTCAAGGTTTGTACTGAGGAGAAGCACAAAAGCATCTCAAGAGAACACCTTGAAAAGTTAATTACACAGGTGAGGCAGAAAAAGGGATCTTCAGAAGAAGGAGACGAGAAAGTTTCGATCTGAAAACCTTCTGATCTTTTATTTACTTTCTAATATCCCGATGAATCTGGATCTATATATTCCCTCAGGTTTTTTTTGCAATCGCGAATAAAGTGCAAGACTCAAAATCGAATCCGTCCGGTGTACGATATGGTTCCAGTTCCCTCACTATCTCGTTCATGATCTGCTGGCTTAAATCAGGAGGGATGTTTTTCAGCAGGTCTTTCAATCCTCTGTTTTCATCCCAGTGATCAAAAAGTGCTTCCAATGAGGCATAGTGCCGGAATGTAGACTTTGGATCGATGCGAATGTCAGAAAAACCGGTGCCTGACAGCAGGTCGTAAAGTTCAGGGGCAGTCACTTTTTTTGTACCGCTAAACCCGGTGCGGTCCTCCGACTTCAGGCCGTGTCGGACGAGGATCTCGTCGCTGATGTTCCGTATCCCGTTATGATTATTCCTGTCCAGAGTTGTCATCGCAATGCTTCCTCTCGGCCTGAGCACCCGGAAGATCTCCCTGAGCGCGGCCTAGCAATCATGCTTGCATATCTCGTCCTGCTTCAAACTTTATCTTTCTCAGGCAGTTTCCATAACCAGGGTGGTCACAAACACCGTTTCATCGTATTCGTCAGGTACTGCCCTGGAAGGGTCCTTGTGGCGGGCGAGGAACATCCAGGCACCGTCAACCATAACCGGTATCGTGACCACTCCATTCTTATCCGTCTTGATGACGGACATGTCTGTGCCTTCTTTTTTAGACACGGCTTTGACATCGATATCAGGTAGCGGTTTTCCCTCATATAACACGGTCAGGTTAATGGCCTTACCAACGGTCAGCAAGGCCTCCTCAGGCAGAATATCCAGGATCCCGTGGAAGTGTTCGGGTTTATAGTTTTCTGATTCGCCCAACCTTATGATCGTCTTTGCCATCTGGTGGAAAGCACCTGAGTAGATTGCGTCCTTGTACTCCTTTTTCGGTCCTCTCTGGTAATTCTTCTCTGCCGTGTGCGTCAGGATGACCGGGGCCATATCCACTACCGGGACATAGTAGCCGGGCTGCTCCCCCCTGAAGCACAGCGTGAATTGCTCGTTCTTTGACTTCAAAACCGTATTGATCTTCTCTCCATCTGTGATGTACACTCCGGGTATCAGCCTTTCGGGATCCGGCGTACCGTCACTTTTCATATTGTGACCATATGCGAGAGTGATTTCGACATCTTTCCCGATTGTTTTAGTGGGCTCGAGCCATATCTCGTGACCACCTGCCATTAAAACCATTTTGTCCAAGATATCACCATTATCCTTTTTTATTATTCTCAACATTTTTTACTTTATGTTAAGTTATTTAATGTTCATATTAATAAATCAAGTTTTTGTATATATTAGTGATACTAGTTTTTATAGTAAGAGCTAAGGTTTAAGTCCAGGAATCGATTCAAAAGCTTATTTCCTTTGTACATATGTGTTTCTAAAAAGTCAGAATAGATAACATTAAGTAGTGAAATAGTATTATTTGATACTACAAAAATTTAATAATATGTTATTTTACCTGCCATCTTTTGAATCCGGAATTTATTTGGCATGAAAGTACTGTGATTTGAAAAGTACTTTCATTTCTTTGTGCCTGTTATTTGAAGAATCAATGTTCGTTTGGTTTAAATCGATGTGCTAGGTGGCATAAAAGGGGATTACTTTCATGAAACCGGATATTCTCAGGAAACCTTGCAACCTGTTCAGGAATTCCATCGTATCATTTTTAGTCATTTTCATCCTTTTGGGAAGCATATTTGCATCCGGGTGCATATCAGGCAGTACCTCGTCTGTTGAGGCACCGGAGTCTGCCGGCAACCAGTCAGATGTTACCACTTCGACATCAGCTGTTAAAGACACCCTGATCATAGGGGATGCATTTTCGCTCAACGATCTCGATCCGGCTAATAGTGCCAATTCACTCTGGAACTGGCGGGTTGGAGAATGCCTGGTCGAAGTTGACCCTGACGGCTCGCTGAGTCCGGGACTGGCGAAGTCCTGGGAGAACGTTAATGGAACTTCGTGGATTTTCCACCTGCGCGAGGACGTCAAGTTCCACGACGGTAAAAAAATGACAGCTTACGACGTCAAGTATTCACTGGACAGATCGATGAACAGAAGCGCAAGCAACGTCGTCACTCTGGCCATCAAACAGTGTAATGTTATTGATGAGTATACAGTCGAACTGGTTACTGAAAACACGGATGCTTCTATCCCGGGAAGGATGTCAGGACCGCGAGCGATTATCTACAGCAATACATCAGTGACCGACGAAAAAGGTGTCATCACAAAGCTGGTTACCACCGGGCCTTTTAAAATAATCAGCAGAGATGCAGCAACGGATAAGCTAACTCTGGACCGGTTCGACGAATACTACAACGGAACGGGAAGGCTTGCACATGTGATCATAACCTTCAATATGGCCAACGAAAACAGCCGGGAAATGGCTATCGAAAACGGTGATGTGGACATAACCGTCGAACCATCCATTGCATCTACCAGCCGCCTGAAGAAAAATTCGGATCTGAATGTCTACGTGTACGACTGGCACGGGCAGTACATGCTCAAATTCGGGAACCTTACAAGGGCACCATACGATGACGCCAGGGTAAGAAAAGCCCTTGCGTACGCACTTGACAGGGAAAACATTGTCAACAGCATATTACTGGACCGGGGAATAGTTAACAAGGGTAACGGAGTGCCATCAGTTGCAAAATGGTGCAACAGCGGCGTAACCGGCTACTCCTACAATGTGTCAAAAGCAAAAGAACTGCTCAAAGAAGCCGGGTGGACTGATACAGACGGAGACGGCATCGTCGACAAGGACGGCAGGGCCTTTAAGATAAACTTCTATACCTCTACCGATAATCCGGCACAGACGGTGATGGCTCCTGCTATACAGTCCCAGCTCCTCAATATAGGCATCGGTTCCGATATACAGGTTCTGGATTATTCTGCAATCAATGCTCATACCCAGGACTGGGGATTTCTCCAGTTAACTTATACAGTACCTCTGATTGTCAACGATCCGAGCTATTTCCTTGAAAATAATTTCAAAACGGGAGGGTCAAGCAATATCATGAATTACTCTAACCAGTCCCTCGATAAACTGCTCAAAGAAGCCCGCTCGGAGCTTAATGAGACCAGACGCTATGAGCTGTACCGCCAGGCGCAGAAGATCGTCACTGATGACGATTGCGTGCACATCTATTTCGCCAGTCCACGATATTGTCTGATCACCCGAAGCGACCTTAAGGGTTATGTCCCGTACGTCGTGACACACAACTGGCGGCTTAACAAGGACATGTACTTCGAATGAATATGTGAGGTGGTGTAAACAAATACGCCACCCTTTGTCCCGGAGGTCATTTCGGAATGTGGAAGTACATTATAAAACGGTTAGCAATATTTGCTTTTGTTATCATGGCAGCGACTGCTCTGACGTTTTACGTGCTGCATTCGCTGCCAGGAGAGCCTGCCGATGTAATAGTCCGCTACGTATTTATCGGCAACACGGAGATTACCCCAACAAACGAAGAGATCGATTTCGTGAAGAAAAAATT
>JAUPKV010000683.1 GCA_030837265.1 Methanobacteriota archaeon | reverse complement strand
TTACTCATATCTATGAAAAAGAAAATGGAACAAAAGACTTCACCCCTCTGATAGAACAGGCAAAAGCAAGCAAGTCTCCGGAGCAATTGGAAAGTGGGACCATCATAGGAGGCTTTGCACACGAGGCAGCTATTTCAGTTGCGGATAAAATTATAGACGCCGTAAAAAGCGGAAAAATAAACAGGTTCATGGTTATGGCAGGCTGCGATGGTAGACACAAGGAAAGAGCCTACTATACCGAATTTGCAAAAGCTCTCCCCAAAGATACAGTCATCTTGACTGCAGGCTGCGCCAAATACCGCTATAATAAACTGGACCTTGGTGACATTGGCGGGATACCAAGAGTTATTGATGCCGGGCAGTGTAACGATTCTTACTCGCTTGTAGTAATAGCCCAGAAGCTTGCAGAAGCCTTCGGTCTAAAGGATATAAATGACTTACCAGTCTCTTATAATATAGCTTGGTACGAACAAAAAGCCGTGCTCGTCCTACTAGCCCTATTAAGCCTTGGCATAAAGAATATCACTCTCGGCCCCACACTTCCTGCCTGTCTATCTCCTAATGTTCTTAAAGTCCTGGTTGAAAATTTCAATATTAGGCCTCACACAACGGTTGAAGAGGATATGAAAACACTTCTGCACCCGGTATAACCCGGGAAAAAGAAGAGGTTGAAAGAAGAGAAGTAAAGAAGAATAAATAAGCTCGAATATAGCTCAAAAGAGGTATAATATGAAAGTTGTTGATGTTAAGTCCTTACCGGAGAAACCAAACCCTCACAATGTGAGCTCACGCATGCTCTATGATACCGAACATGCCCAAGCAGTGCATATAGAACTTAAACCAGGAGAAGCTTTAAAAAAGCATGTTACACCTGTCGATGTATTTTTTTATGTTCTAGAGGGAAAAGGCACTGTTGAGATAGGGGACGAAACACAAGAAGTCAGCAGAGATATGCTAATTGATAGTCCTGCAAAAATCCCTCATCGTCTTCTGAATCATGGAGACGGAGTCTTTAGAGTGCTTGTTGTTAAAGTTCCAAGGCCATCTGAATCCACACGCTTGTTGTAAAACTTATCACGCAAATTCTAAATGAGGGATGCATGTCTACAGAAGAAAATAAAGCAATAGTACGCCGGTTCTTTGAGGAAGGACCCTCGAAAGGAAACCTTATTGACGCTGATAAGCTGCTATCACCTGATTTTACAATGCATACACCTCTTCCTGCGTCTCCAGGGATCAAGGGAATCCATGAAGTAATCACTACATGCAGGGCAGCCTTTGAGCACCTTAATGTCACAATTGAGGATATGATTGCCGAGGGTGATAATGTAGCTGCTCGTTTCACAGCCCACGGGATACATAAAGGCGATTTTATGGGTCTACAGGCTACAGGAAAGCCAATAACCATGACTGGAATAGAGATTTTCCGTATTAAGGATGATAGAATTGTTGAGCTATGGGGTGAGGCTAATCTTCTTGGGCTAATGCAGCAGTTAGGGATTTTCTTTGAACCTGGGCACCAAGATTAAACTTTAATAGGTGCCATAATATCTTTTTTTACTTTTTATCCCTTAACAGGATGGGAGAACAAGGGAACGGTCTTCTTAAACAGAAATACAATTGGGAAATAATAGCTAAAAAACTCTTGAAGTGTATCAAAATTGGTTGAAAACATAAGTCCATTTATTGAAAAAAATGAAAACGGTGTTAAAAATGGATAAAGTATACACAGATCTTCAATATGCTGAAAATGAGTTTTTCCGCGCTTATAACCTTGCTTTAAATATGGCAGGTAGTGTTGAGGGCACGATAGCAAGAGTTGAAAAGATACGTGAAGATCCGGACCTTGAAGAGTCTGTGCTTTATCAAGAGTTGCAGGACGGAATTAAAGCGGTTAGTGAACGAGCTTTAAAAAATTTACCACATGCCGAATTTGAAGGAAGACCAGAAGATAAGACAGAGATAGCTATAGAGGATTTAAGAAAACAATATGCTGCTAAAAAAACGAAAGTATTGGAAGATGCAACGATAAAACTTAGAGCTATAGCTCTAGGTCGCTAAAATTCAGAACATCTATTTATATATAAAAAGATTAGAGGTAATATGGCTGAATTTCCTAAGACGATAAAATTAGGATTTGCTTTAGTGATATTCGGATCTTCCGCTTTAGCGATACATAATCCGATTAGTATATTATCCAATACTATCTATAATTTGATTTTCATTTGTTTACTTGGATTTGGTTCTATTTTATTTATTATTGGAACCTGTAAGGGCATACCACCTGATACGTACTGAGCTCATTAGTGTGTTTTCCTAAATAATTTCGTTTTTTCGATTATTCCACGGATTATTTTTTACGTTTATCAACCGAGAATATTTCAGTCTCAACAATCCTTCTCTTATTAACTTATTTCATTTTTACAAAAAATCACTAATTGATTCACATGCAACAACATCATATTCTTCTGAAATCACTGAGCTATTTATACTGCTTACATAGTTTTTTTTACCTGCACAAATGTATTGAAAAAATCATTCGGTTTTGAATATTAAAGTATTTAAAATATTTAGCATGAAAAATCATTATAAAAGTCATAATAAGAAAAAGAAATAAGCACAAGAGACGATGAAAACATAATAATTTTCAAGTCAAAAGCGTTTGAAAGTATCTCAAATTTCTAAGACAGTATGCAGAAAATTATATATATATCTGTATCATATGGGCTCAAGCATGGAGCTGACAGGTCATGGAAGGTGCGTGGTATTTCTACAGATATCGTAGGATTATAAAATGGTTAGGATTATATTTAGCACTTGCAGGTCCAGGCATAATAGTAATGGTAGCTGACAATGATGCAGGTGGAATTACAACCTACGCTGCAACAGGTGCCAAATTTGGTTTCAGCTTAATCTGGTTTGTAATACTCCTCGGTCCAATAGCCTATATCGTTCAGGAAATGACTGTCCGATTGGGTGCAGTTACTAAAAGAGGGCATGCTGAAGCGATATTCGATGCTTTTGGCCCTTTTTGGGGCTGGTTTTCTTTAATAGACCTGGGAATTGTGAATTTTCTCACCCTGGTTACTGAGTTTATAGGAATGACTGCTGCTTTAAAGATCTTTGGCGTACCTCCTGTCATAACAGTAATTGGTGTATCCATCCTGATGAGTGCTATTGTCATGCAGGGTCGCTATTGGACCTGGGAAAAAATAGTGCTTCTTTTCTGCGTATTTAACCTGATTTACATTCCTGCGGCTTTAATAATTCACCCTGATGTTGAAGCAATAACCAGGGGATTGATTCCCAGCTTTCCGGAAGGGCTTTCAAATGACATTTTCTTTTATTTAATGGCCAATATAGGAACTACGATAGCCCCCTGGATGATATTTTTCCAGCAGAGTTCTGTAGTTGATAAGGGTATGACTGAAAAGGATATCGCCTTCGGAAAGCTCGATACGGCACTTGGCGCTCTTTTTACTATATTAGTTGCAGCTTTTTGCATAATTCTCACGGGCACACTTCTTTTCAAGCCAGGTGGGGCAAATATAGAAAGCGCTGCTGCAGCTGCAAGTGCAATCATGGGAAGTAACCCGTATGTCGGCTCTGCCCTTGCCATAGGACTCTTCGATGCCGGACTTCTAGGGGCTATATGTATATCACTAGCAAGTTCATGGGCAATGGGGGAGGTCTTTGGATGGGCTCATTCTATTAACAATAAGCCTTCAGATGCTCCTATGTTCTATGTATTCTATTTTTTGAGCCTGATTGGAGCTGGAATTATTGTTCTGCTTCCTGGTGCCCCATTGGTACTGATAACTCTTTTCGTGCAGGTTATAGCTGTCACTCTTCTTCCCGCAGCTCTGGTGTTTCTAATACTTTTACTCAACAATGAGGAGCTGATGGGGAAATACAAAAATAC
>JAUPKV010000682.1 GCA_030837265.1 Methanobacteriota archaeon | reverse complement strand
GTTGACGATAATTGGTGGCTTGGATCTGGCATCTACATCAAAGATTATAATCAGTCTATTTAGGAGATTAAACTGTAGAATATTCCCGAGCCAAATATCGGATACTCCTATGCTTTCAAAATATTAATTTTGTAGAGATAATTATATAGTTGAGTCGTCTACTATACATGATCAATGTTCTAACAATGGAGGAGATGATTAATTGTCAGAAAACCCACTTCAGGTAATAAAAAACGAGGACCCCGAATTAGTAAATCTGCTTGATAATTCACACGAACTTGCGTTTGCAGAGGGTGGAATTCCGCTTAAATACAAATTCCTTATTGCGATGTCACTGGATGCAGCTAATGGCGCAGTAGAGGGAATGAAAGTGCTTGCAATGCAGGCCATGCAGGCAGGAGCTACCAAAGAGGAAGTAATGCAGGCAGTAAGAATAACTAATTATATTTTCGGAGTAGGCAGCGTATATACAGCTGCAAGGGCCCTTAATGACATTTTGTAAAAAAAGAATCAGAACCTTTTTGACATTTTTATTCATTACTGTTTGTTCATAATCCGATAAAGCTCTGACCGAATGACTCATTTAGGGAAGGCGATGGGAGAAAATTGTGGAAAAAGCCCATCGCCTTTGGGAGTGAATTGATTCGGGGTAGAACTGTAGACCCCGTCCGTCTTGGTTTTTTTAAGCGGGAGTAATGGACGAGAAGATGATCCCATGCTCCCATTTTTGAGCAGTGAAGAACTTGCTCCTGTATATATAAACTCCAAAAATATAAAAGTTTAAGCGGTGTAGAAAAAATCTCACTACTCATTTATATTATTATATAGAAATAGTTGGAGAAGTTTCTCTTGTCCAGGTCATGTTACGATAGTTTTACAGAACAAAGCTATGTATCTTAAATCAACGATACTTGCTTATTTTTCTGTCACCTTATACTTCATAACGAATTCAGTCCCATTATTTCTTTTCAGTTCAAGTTCTCCATCTAACTGATCTATAAGTGAAGATACCAGCTGAAGCCCAAGACTATCAAGATCTTCAATATTAAGGTCTTCAGGTATACCTATTCCATTATCCGAAACGATCAGAACGAAACTGGTACTCTTACTGACTTCGCTTTTGCTCTCTTCTCTGTTGATAAATTCTCCGTTTTCGTCTCTGTGGAGTTTGATTCGGATTTCTCCTATGTCTCTGCCGGAAAATGCATGTTTGAGAGAGTTGGAAACAAGTTCATTGACAATTATTCCTAAAGGGACAGCAGTATCCATATTAATGAATGTTTTTTCTTCCATATCCATGTACAAATGTATATTTTTGCCACTAAGTCTATAAGTTTTGAATAGATTATCAGCTAATTTTTTAATGTATTCTGAAAAGTTTAGTGTATCAGTCCCTTCCCCTTCATAGAGCTCTTCGTGGATAAGAGCCATGGATATAACTCTATTCTGGCTTTCTCTAAAAGCCTCTATAACTTTCTCATCACTGAATTTCTCAGCCTGGAGGTCCAGCAGGGAAGAGATCACTTGCAAATTGTTTTTGATTCTATGATGGATTTCTTTTTTTCTGGCATCTTCAACTTTTTCCAAGGCTTTTTCTGCCTTTTTTCTCTCGGTAATGTCCAGAACAAATGCTATGCCTTCATTGCGAACCGGATCGAAGGTAGCTATTCCGACAATGACAGGTATACGCGAGCCATCTTTGCGAGTATATTCCTTCTCGAACTGCGAGCTTACACCCGTAACTTTCAATTCCGCAATCGCGTGCTCATCCAGGTAACGGTACTCCGGTGGAGTCATCTTGTCCCACCGAATCCGCCCGGCCTTCAAGTCCTCGCGTGTGTAGCCGACGATCTCCAGAAACTTATCATTGGCGTCGGTGATGAAGCCATCCGGGTTATAGTAAAGCACGCCGAATATACCTGATTCATAAAACCGGCGTAGGCGTGCTTCGCTCTCTCGCAGCGCTTCTTCCGCCCGCTTACGTTCGGTAATATCTCTGGCAATAGATGAAATAGCAACAAGCTTTCCGGATACGTCAAAAACCGGAGAAAGAGTCATTGAAACATCTATTATCGTACCATCCTTTCTTAAACGCGAAGTCTCATAATTCTGGATCTTTTTTCCCTGTTTAATCATTTCACCTAACTGTTCGATTTCCCCTTTGATGCTACACGGTTCAATTATTGATATGGGCTTTCCAATAATCTCTTTAGCTAAATAACCATAAACTTGCTCCGCCCCTTTGTTCCAGCTGGTAATAATACCATCAAGAGACTTGGTTATAATAGCATCATTTGACGATTCCACTATATTCGCCAAATTCTGAATTTTCTCTTCATCGCTTCTACGCTCAGTAATATCCTGAACTATTCCCTGCAATCGAATAGGGATACCCTTATCATCAAAAATAACTTTTGATTCTATATGGACTGTGCGTTCTTCCCCATTGGCTAAGATAATCCTGTGATCCAAATTGTAAGGTTTTCCGCTTACAGCAGCTTCCTTAAAAGCATTACTCACATAGTCTCGATCATCGGGGTGTGCATAATCTAAATATTCATTGTAAGATGGGGCTGATTCTTGAGGGTTACGCCCATAAATACGATACAATTCATCAGACCAGTATGCTTCATCAGTTGCAATGGCACACTTCCAATTTCCAATGTGGGCCATTTTTTGGGCTTCAGCAAGACCTTCTTCACTTTCTTTCAAAGAGTTATAAGCTTTCTCAAGCTGAGTTGTTCGTTCTTTAACTTTTTCTTCTAAACTATCGTGTGCT
>JAUPKV010000681.1 GCA_030837265.1 Methanobacteriota archaeon | reverse complement strand
TAAAAAAAGAATATGAGAACTTTTTCCGCGAATTAAAAGCATAATGGATTGTTCTTTGCCAGCGTTTTAATGAAACTGATCTGAAAAGCTAAAATGCTTCTCCAAAGATCTCGAAACGTTTCTAAGTTATCACAGTGCCGGTTATTTTTTGAGTATCGTGGATTGGCGGTTACCTGCTGGCTGCCCTGAGCCGCTCAGAATAACATGAATGGACCTCGGTATTTACATGAATTTTAAAAAACCTGGTTATGTTGCCCACAAAAAGGAGCTAAATGACAAGAGCATACATACAGGAATCAAAGAATCTACCGTTTTTGTATACGCTTTTCTTCATTATGCCTTCCAGAACAAATCCGGCTTTCTCAAGGGCTTTTCTTGAGCCGGTATTATGTGAATAAGGTTCTGCAAATATCCGAACAATATCATATTGTTCAAAAGCTGTCTGGCAAAGCTGTTCAATTGCTTTACTCATAATTCCCTTGTCCCAAAAAGGTTCACCAAGCCAGTACGCAATTTCTGCACTCTTACAGTAAACATTGTTTTTAATGAATAAGGCAATACATCCCACAACTTCTCCATTTACAACAATTGCCCGGCAGCACTGCTGCGTTTAATCACTGCAGCTAAAGCTCTTTACTATTGTTTTGAATTCTTCAAAAGTTGAAGGAAAGGAATCTCTCATATTTTCTGCAATCTTTGGATTCCTGGAATATTTGAAAAAGTTTTCAGCATCGGACTCTTCCCATTTTCGTAATTCAAAATCCATTTTATACAACCCGGATGAACATTTTGGATTATCTCAGCAAGAAAAAATATTTGCAGATCATATACTAAGGTAACCCTTCTTTTTTAAAAAGTTATAACGTGAATCAGGTCTAAATGCACTGATTCCAGATTTTTAATGATTAACTTCGATCTAAATTGGTGAGAAAAATAAATTCTTCTTTCAAACCACGGAAAACGCCGAAAACACGGAAGATAAGGAGAGAGCAGAGTTTCTCTGATGTTTAAACGGTTAACGGGGTGAGATTCTGAGCCGCCCGCCTGAAATATAATTTTACAGTAATAGATCTGCCGGAATTTGGATTGAAGACGAAGCCTTATTCTCGGAAATCACAACAGTCGACTTTAAGGCTCAAATCTAATTAATATACCGTGGAAATAGGAAAAAAGCTGATTTAAAGCACTGGCAAGGTATTTTTCCGCGTCCTTCAGCGCTTTCCGCGGTTAAAAGGCAGATTGGATTGTTCCTTGCCAGTATATTTCAGTCAGATTTTGCTTAGAACCTATCCGAGAAATATGTCCAAGGAGAAGTAACACTTTATAGGACAGTTAAACACTTTCATATCAAACACATAAATATATAAATATATCAAATAAAAACACATAGGGAATGATGGTTAAACCATTTTGGGAGTGTGTTAAATGTTGAAAATGAAAAAGATACTTGGTATTTTGCTGGCAGTTTGTTTTTTACTGTCAGTGACAGCAGCGGCAGTAAGTGCTAAAGAACAGCTCAATATAGCTGGAAAGAAGGCAGAAAAGAAAATGAAAGGATTTTCTATAAATATCGAAAAGGCCACTTTGGAAAATAACAATTTTCGCAAGGTGCTCTATACTTCAAAGTACAGCCAATTGGTACTTATGAGCCTCAGGCCCGGGGAAGAAATTGGAATGGAAGTGCATGAGAAAAATGACCAGTTTTTCCGTTTTGAGGAAGGTCAGGGGAAGTGCATAATTAACGGAAACGAATATAAAGTCGATAAAGGATCTGCGGTTGTGGTGCCTGCCGGCTCCCAGCACAATGTCATCAACACTTTAAAAACTGGCTCTCTGAAACTCTATGCGATCTATTCACCGCCTCATCACAAGGACGGTATCGTGCGCTACACAAAGGAAGAAGCTGAAGCCAATCCAGCGGAATTCGACGGAATGACTACGGAATAATACCCTAAGAAGCAGGAATAACGCTTTATTACTTGGGAGTGCGGAGGGTCAGGGATGAAGTGAACCCTCGCCTCTCTTTGATTTAGATCAAACTCAAACCGTCACTCTGTTGTAAGCAGCTTTCTTAGAACCTATCCGAAAAGTCCTACTGCTCTGAATTTTATCCAAGCGCATGCAATATGTAGCATTGCAAGGAAATTTTCAATTTTCTTTTCCCATCTAACAAGCAGCCTTCCAAATATGTTCATCCACGAATGTGTTCTTTCTATAACCCATCTTCTTGCTCTAAAACCTGGTATCTCTCGTCTTATGTTTTCTTCTCTCCGGCTCTTTACATGGGCAGTATAACCATAATTTTCAACCAATTCTCTGATATCAGGATAATCATATCTTTATCCATGCACATATTTTGAATTACGTCATCTGGAGAAGGTCTTTCGAAGATTAAGGCATTAAATGTCTTTTTAACAAGCATTTTATCATGCCGATTAGCTCCATCTACGACAACAGAAGTTGGTATACCTTTCGCATCAGTTAATATACTTCTTTTTGATCCTTTTTTGCCAAGATCGGTAGTATTAGCGCCTGTTCCAGCTCCGCCGAAATGGTGCTTTTGTCATAGCTCCATCAATTGCTTGCCATTCCCACTCCAGCCCTTTTTCATTATCATAATACAGCAGATATCTTATAGTCTGTCCTTTTTTTCGTTTTTTCACTAATACATATTACCCTGCATCGGAATCAAAATATTTTTCGGATAGGCTCTTAGTGACTCTGCCAACTTGCCTGGCGGCCCTCCCAAAATAAAAACAAAAAACACATCTAATTGCTTTATCTTTCCTTTGTCTTTCTTCAATTTATTTTGCAAAGGCCGGTTGCTTCGCACCCGATGGGAGTACTGGTTCTATGAAGCGAAAAGAAAAAATGATGTCATAAAAATTAGAGCATGATTAAAAAAAGAATATTGAGAACTTTTTCCGCGGATTAAAAAGCAGAATGGATTGTTCTCTGCCAGCGCTTTAATGAAACTGATCTTAAAAGCAAAATGCCTCTCCAAAAACCTCGAAGTGCTTTAAAGTTATCAATTGCCGATTATTTTCCCTGAAATCGTGGATAGGCGGTTACCTGATGGCTGACCGGAGAACCTGGAGAAGACGACGGTATTTGATCGGAATGCGGCAAAAAAGGAGCTCGATATTAGAAAAGAAGATCAGGAATTGATTTTATTGTCCTCTTGAGCGCAGCGAAAAGGACCTCGTGCTCCCGAAGCGAAATTTGGGTGGGAAGAAACCTCTACCGTTGTGGTAAAAACCTGTCCGGCTGTAGGGATCTGAGCATCTTCGTCTTCAAGATAGAGTTCAATTGCTTCTTTTAGGTTCTCAATGGCTTCTTCAATTGTTTCTCCCTGGCTTGCAATATCAAGCTCGGGGCACCAGGAAACATACCATTTTCCTTCTTTTTGGACAACAGCTGAAAATCTGTACGTCTCTTCCATAATTATGAGATTACCGCAGAGCTATAAAACTTTTCTCTTGCGGGTGCCAGTTGGAACTTTTGATCTATGCATAATTAACAAGAATTTCCGCGGATAAAAAAGCCAAATGGATCGTACATTGCCACTGTATTTCAGACAAATTGTGATTAGTGCCTCCGCCAGCTTGCTTGGGAGCTCTCCTAAAATAAAAATAAAAAAAACACATCTAATTGCTTTT
>JAUPKV010000680.1 GCA_030837265.1 Methanobacteriota archaeon | reverse complement strand
CTCGAGATTTCATCAAAATCAGTACCTTTCTACTGATTTTGAGAGGCAGAATAATTACAATTAGAGAAAAAAGTTCCAGAAATCTATCACAAGCAGTTCCTCTCAGACAATAACAGGAATTCAAACTGTTACCAAAAATTAGAGCCAAATAATTCTATTGCAAATAGGCAAGCCTATTGTTGATAATTTGGGGGTAAGTAACTTTTAATATGTTCCAATTTTCTGATCGGAATCTCCTTGACAGATTCTCTCCAGAATTTTTCTCCTCAATTTCTTCCCGTTTACGATTATTTGTTAATACTTTTTACCATTTTATTAATAATTATTATCATATATTAATCTTTCCAGAGACTTATAAAGAGTTGAAACATTAAGAACTTTACTTTCATATAATATCCTTTTATAATGATTTTAACATTAAAATGGATTAATTTAGTTGTTTATTTTTTTAATTTTCATTAATATTTTATTTTCTAATAACAATTTTTACTAACCTAGTTCACCATAATTTTATTCTAGAACATAACTGTCAAGAATATAATCCTATTAATCTGCAAGATTTATCAAAAGCACTCTCAATTGCAGGTAAAATGAAGCAGAAATTATCTAGACTTCGTGATTGCTGACTTCCTTTGATCAAGTAGCATAAATTTGAATTTCAATAATAATATATATAATGAAATTGGACGAAAATATTAAATATATAGTTATTCATACGCAAACAGATATACCGAAAGGCACTAAAACATAAAAGTCACCTCAATCTGAAAATCGCTCATATGGCAATGGGAATTCCTTACCTATAAGTGCAGTCAGGTGAGGAGTTTCGGTACAAAAGGTTAAATCAAGTAAAAATCAGAATTCAAATCTGGTCAAATAGGCTGATTTGCCCATTTTTCCAGACTTGAGGAATAACTTAACTCGTTGCCTTACCTTAAAAGGTTGTATTGTTTTTTCATTGAAACACATTTTTTCTTAGGAGACTTTAATATATTTAACCATTGATTTTGTATTACTACCTGCTAAATTAGATACTGTTAATTTAACAGTATATCTTCCAGCTGTACTATAGATGTGAGTAGGTTTCTGTTCTGTTGAGATATTTCCATCTCCAAAATCCCATTTCCAGCTTTCGGGATATCCTGTGCTCTTATCAGTAAACACAACATTCAATGGTGCTTTTCCGGCTTTAGGGGATGCTGAAAAGTAAGAAACAGGTGGTACTTCAATGGTTATATAGTTGGTTTTCTTTGTAGTGTCTCTCCCTACTGTATTTATTACTGTTAAACTGACAGTATACTTTCCTCCTTTCTTATATATATGTGAGGGGTTCTGCTTTGAGGAATAACTCCCATCACCAAAACTCCATTTCCATGAAGTCGGCACTCCTACACTCATGTCAGTAAATTGAACATTCAATGGCCTTACTCCCAAAGTAGAAGATGCAGAAAATTCAGCAACTAGCGATGCTTCTACATCAATATAACCATATTTTGTCGTTGAGTTGGTACCCGCAGCATTCGTTACTGTTAAGGTGACATTATATCTTCCAACTGCACCGTACACATTTGTAGGATTCTGTTCTGTTGAAGTATTTCCATCTCCAAAGTCCCAATTCCATGAAGTAGGATCTCCTCTGCTTTTGTCAATAAACTTCACCTTCATTGGCACTTTTCCTACGGTACTGTATGCCAAGAAATTAGCTACAGGAAATACTTCAACGTCAATATAATTTGTTTTCTTTATTGTATTTCTACCTAAAGTATTCTTTACGGTTAAACTGACAGTATATTTTCCTCTTTTACTATATATGTGTGAAGGATTCTGTTTTGTTGAATACGTTCCATCTCCAAAACTCCATTTCCACGAAGTGGGGGTTCCAGTACTTATGTCGGTAAACTGTACGTTCAAAGGCTTTGTCCCCAAAACAGGTGCTGCAGTAAAGTTGGCAACCGGTGATGTAGGAACTGGGTTATTGACAACAATGAATGCTGTCTTTACTTCGGAATCGCTCCCATCCTGTCCATTGACTGTCAGGTTGACTGTGTAGGTACCAGCCGCACTGTAAGTGTATGATGGACTCTTTTCTGTATTGTCTACAGTGCCGTCATTATTAAAGTCCCATGCATATGAAGAAACAGTGCCAGTTGATGCATCCGTAAACTGAACTGTCAGTGGAGCATTACCTGAAGTGGGCGTCGCTGTAAAGTTGGCAATCGGTGCTACTGACGAGGATCCACTTACAACAATATATCCTGTCTTCACCTCTGAATCGATCCCTACTGAATTTGCAACCGTGAGATTGACAGAATAGATACCTGCCTCATTGTAAGTATATAATGGACTCTGCTGTGTGCTGTCAATAGTGCCGTCATTATTAAAGTCCCATGCGTATGAAGATACACCGCCAGTCGATGCATCCACAATCTGGACCGTAAGTGGAACATTTCCAGAGGTAGATGAAACAGTAAAGTTGGCGATCGGTGCTGCTACTGTTGCAACATATTTTACCTTTAGAGTAGCAAGGGTTGTTTTGTATGAACTACCAGCAGGATTGGAATAGGCAAGGGTACTT
>JAUPKV010000679.1 GCA_030837265.1 Methanobacteriota archaeon | reverse complement strand
CGCAGTCAGAGGAAATGTTGACCTGAGCGGACAGGTAGGTCTCGGGTCCCTAGACACCCATGCCAGGCCTACCAGCCATGGCGCATGCGTCTTTGATCAGCCTTGTTTCAGTCTTTGCTGCAAGAACCTCGTAGGGGCTTTTTGGGATAGGGGGCTTCCCACGCACTGTGGTCATGACACCGTTAACGATGGTATCAACTTCCTTTTCAAGGGCATAGCTCATGTGGACAGGAAGGAATACATCTTCCGAGATAGGAGAACCGGTAGGACCGCCCTGGACAATGGGCTTTCTCTTGTCAGAAATACTTCTTTTCCTGACATTTACTGCTTCCCTACCTGTTCCGAGGACGAATTCTTTCTGCACATTGTTGAGTGCGTCCCAGATTTCATCTTCAGTGTACTTTACGATCCTGTGGGTGTCGGTACAGTAAACACCGCACTCAAGCAGCATCTCGAGTCCTGCATTGAAGAGTTTTTCCATCATCTCCTTGTTAGTAGGAACAAACTCTCCTTTGAAGTCAAGCCCGTACTTCTGTTTTAGCTCCATTGCCTTCATCGGGATTTTCATAAGGTCCCAGTCGTCCAGGCTACACTTTTCTCCAGTCATTGCTCTGTCGTAGAAATCATAACAATCAAATGATTTTCTAAATGTCATTTATTTTTCCTCCCAGGATTACTTCATGATTTCAAGGGCTACTCTTGCAGCTTCAGCAGCGTTTTCTGCGGTTGCGTCTGCTCCGATTTCTTCAATCCATTTCTCAGAAACAGGCGCTCCTCCGAACATGCATTTTACGCTGTCCCTGAGGTTTTCTTCCCTGAGCAAGTCCATCAGGGTTTTCTGGCCGAGCATTGAGGTGGTCATGAGGGCGGAACCTACCAGGAGGACCTTTTCTCCCTTGTGTTTTGCAGCTTCTGTTACGACGGTTTCGTTAAGCACATCAACTCCAAGGTCAACGATCCGGAACCCGTTTGCTCCAATCATGGTAGTAACAAGCCTGTGTCCGATGTCGTGAATATCTCCTTCTGCAACAAAGGTAATTGCAAGTCCTGTTTCGTCTCCTTCTGCTCTGTTCTTCGCAAGTTCAGGAGTGAGGACCTGCATTGCGTTGTTCATTGCCTTTCCGGACATCATAATCTGGGGCAGAAAAAACTCGGCGGCTTCGAATTTTTCACCAACAATCTTCATTCCAACAGAAAGACCCTTGTTGATAATGTCATTAGGTGAAATTCCTGCATCCAGAGCTTCCCTGGTTAGCTGTGCGATGCCTGAAAGATTCTGAGTTACGATCGAATCGCGTAACTTATCAAAAATCTCTTGGTTTGCCATTTTTGTAAATCTCCACTGAAATTTGCTTTTTTGTGCATTTTTGTTGGGCAGTAAAATGCCTTTGGATAATATTTGTACAAAGACTCGGCTCATGCATAAGTATGTAAACCCAAGCTCCGCTAACTAAAAAAAGCATTTACATGGGATCCTAACTTAAGTGCAATCTCTGCTGCCTTGTTTCGCCATTAAGAGGGGGAAAATGCCTTTGTAGTGTCTCCAATTGTCTGGATCCAAAACAGTTCACATTAATTTGTCATTACTGAATCTTAACCAGTTCTTGACGCCGTTTTGCTTTTTGGTGCCGTTTTTTCGTTTGTGTTCCAATTCTCCGTTTTTATCTCGTTTTTGGTGCCATTTTCAATCCATTTTTTCGTTTTTGTCGCCGTTTTTAACCGTTTTTCATCCTTTCTGAATAAACGGTGATTATCATTTCTCCAGGCAATTTTCCTTGTTGGATTTGCTTTTAACCGTTAAACGAGTGTTATTTTTATGGTTTTAATTATATATAGCCTAATTCAAATAGCGTTTTCTAAATATTCAGGTAAAAGAAATAAGTATAAGTCAACTCAAGAGCGAAGAGATTTTTTGATGTCTTTCTTTTGATCCCTTTAAAACTTTCAATGGCAATAAATTAGGAACTTAAATCCTCTTTCAGATACATGTATTTTTAAAGATATTTCAACTTCTATAACCCCATTTTAACTTCCTCATTCAGAAAAAGCTTGAATTCCTTCCTTTCTTTAACCCGTAGTGTGCAGTTGTCCCCACTAAAAGTACAGCTAAAAAACATTATTTAAGGAACTCCTCGTATATCTATGAAATCTTCCATAGAGTGTTCTTTCTTCACTAATTTGAACATCTCTTCAATTACTGATCTTACAGATCTAAATTTATTCCATGTGCCTATCTTCTCTTTTAAGTTTGACCGAAAGTAGATTGGATTTCTAGGCAAATAAAACCAGAATCTATTTATAAAATCATTTTGAATAATATTCAGTAGAATGAGTACATCGTTGTGCGATACCATCTGGCTTTCTGAAAAAAGAAAAAACCTACTACTTTTGCTTATGGAAGGGCCGCGGGACATCGAGCAAATAAAAACTTCTCTTAACGTGACCTCTAAAGCAATGATGCCCCAGATCAAAATCCTCAAAAAACAGGAATTGATTCTCCATAAAAATGATACCTACATACTTTCGGAGATTGGTAAGCTTGTTGTAGGAAACATGCTACCTCTTCTGAATACACTAGAAGTCATCGAAGAAAATAAAGAGTACTGGGCGAATCGAGAAACAAATGTAATCCCTAGCGAATTGTTTATGCGTCTTGGAGAGATGGGAGAATGCAGAGTAATAGAACCTGACCTGAATCATCTATTTGATCTTCCAAGAGAGTTTACTGAAAACCTTATGAAGTCAAAACGTATAATGAGTTCTCTTACTTATTATCATCCTCTTTATCCGTCTCTTTATTCAAAGCTCGCAAAAAATGGAACTGAGATGGAACTAGTGCTTACAAGGGCAGTATTCGAGAGACTAAAAAATGACTTTGTGGATGAACTTGAATCCCTACTTAATTCCAAAAATACTGTTGTCAGGGTATGCGACAAAAGCTTGCAGCCTCCTACTACTGCTGTCACTGAAAAATTCATGTATCTCTGTCTTTTTGATAAACAAGGAAAATATGATCATAGAGTAGTGATGAGTTTCGATCTGAGTGCTCTTCGCTGGGGCAGGGAACTTTTTATGTATTACAACAGTTTGTCCAGAGAAGTGACTGAAATCTAAAGTCACCGACTTTTTCAGGCAGAACAAAAGGAAACCCCTGCTTTGTCCCTGCAAAGTCAGTTGGAGTTTAGACTATGAGGTTCAAAGATTTCCCCCTAAAATCAAAGCTGGTTATTTGCATTGTGGCGGGTGTTTTTTTTATTCTGGCAAGCTCTACAGCTGTGATTATAAGTACAGTTACTTCCCAGGAAGAAAAGCTGGCTTACCAGAAATCAACCGAAATGTCAAGCAATTATGCAAACCAGTTTGACTCAGATCTAAAAGCAAACAGAGCAATTGCAGAAACTCTTGCCCATACAATGGAGAATTACGAAACTTCCAACAGGAGTGAAGTAATCAATATCCTTGAAAGTAATCTCGAAAAAAATCCGAATCTTATAGGGGTCTATGTAGGATATGAGCCGAATGCCTTTGATGGAAGAGATGCAGAATATGTGAATGCCCCAGGGCATGATGCAACAGGTAGATTCGTTCCTTACTGTAATAAGATTGGAGGTAATCTTAACTTTATACCTCTGAAAAATTATACTTCATCTGATTATTACCAGCTGCCCAAAGCAAGAGGGACAGATCTCCTGACAGAGCCATATTTTTATGAAAATACTTTCATGGTAAGTCATGTATCTCCTGTTTTGAAGAATGGTAAGTTTGCTGGTATTGCAGGGGTTGATGTCCCCCTAGAATATGTTGACGAGGAAATAAGTAAAATTAGAGCTTTTGATACAGGCTATGCTTTCATGGTAAGCAATACTGGAATACTACTCTCTCATCCTACTCGCAAGGATTGGATCGGTAATAAGAGTCTATATGATTTTAATTCGAAAGAAATCTCCAGTGCCGCAAAAGACATACAAAAAGGAATTGGTGGATATATTGATATTGAGGACCCTACCACAGGCAAAAATGTTATAATGTTTTACGAACCTGCAAAGACTGGTAATTTCGCATTTGTGCTTGTAATTCCGAAAGAAGAAATGCTTGCTGGTATCATTGATCTTCGGAATAAGCTTCTTATTATCTCCACAATTTCGATCCTGTTTATGGCTGGCCTTGCTTACTTAATTGTACGTTTCATTACAAGACCAATAGACAAAATTGTTGAGGATTTCAAAAGCATTGCACAGGATGCCTTTAATGGACAGCTTGATGTCAGGGCAGATACTGATGTGGAAATAGATTTTAGAGAAATACCTATAGGCCTTAATGAAATTCTTAAAGCTGTAATTGTCCCTATACGAGAGACTATGAGAGTGACCAACGCGCTTGCGGAAGGGAAGTTAAATGAGAGGGTCAACGTTGAGATGCAAGGAGAGTTCAGGGAACTCGGAAACACCCTTGATAAATTTTCAGAGACTTTAAACCGAATAATTGACGATTCAAATACAGTTCTTACTGCATTTCAACAGAATAATTTTAAGCGGCATATACTCGTACATGGGCAGGGAGATTTCAAAATACTTACTGATGGCATAGAAGAAACGCGTCATGCCCTGGATGTGGCTACTGCTCAGCGTATAGAGGCGGAAAAAACTCTCCTGAACTATGCAATGGAACTTGAGCACTCTAACCAGCTCAAGGAAGAAATCGAAAGAGTTATTCATAATAGTCCTGTAATTGTCTTTTTGTGGGAAAATGAGCCCACATGGCCTGTAACGTTTGTCTCGAAGAATATCTCTAGGTTGGGATATGACGTAGAAGATTTCACTTCAAGAAAAATATTCTACAAAGACATAGTTTACCCTGAAGATTTTGATAAAATCCAGAAAGAACTCTTGAGAAATGTGGAGTTAGGTTGTAACGCATATAACGCGGAATATAGGATTCTTACGAAGTCTGGAGAAGTCCACTGGGTGGACGAGAGGACTGTTATTCAAAGGTGTGAAAATGGACAAATTAACTTACAGGGAATTATTCTGGACATAACCGAACATAAAAAAGCCGAAGAAGCTCTTTTGAGAATGGAAGAGATTCGTAAAAAAGAGATTCATCACCGCATTAAAAACAATTTACAGGTTATTTCAACCCTTCTTTATCTCGAATCCGGAAGTTTTACGGATAAAAGCGTAATCGATGCCTTCAGGGACAGCCAGCATAGAGTCAAGTCAATGGCTCTTGTTCATGAAAAACTTTACCAGTCAGAAGACATGGTAAGTGTAGATTTTGCAGATTATATTCAGAATCTAGCTGATTACCTTTTACAGTCATATTCCCTGGGTGATATGAAGATAAGTTTAAAGCTGGATGTTGAGAAGGTTTTCCTGGGAATGGACACGGCTGTCCCTCTGGGAATAATCATCAATGAGCTGATCTCAAATTCCTTAAAACATGCCTTCATTAATGGTCATGAAGGGGAAATCTATATAAAGTTGCAAAGCAGCGGAGAATGTACTTCGTTGCATGAAGAAAGCTCAAGAAACATTGAGAATAAAATGTCAGGAAATAGAAACTCTGAAACAGCTGGCTCTAGAAAGGCAACAAAAAATAAAAGAGATAAGCTCACGCTGATTGTAAGAGATAACGGCATAGGATTTCCGGATGAACTGGACTTCCGGGAAACAACTTCCCTGGGGCTTCAACTGGTGACTAACCTTGTGGATCAGATTGATGGAAATATTGAAATTGACACTACAGCGGGAACAGAATTTAAAATTAGCTTTTTCAGGGGCTGAGGAACTAAAAGGTGTAATTAATGGCCGAAGGAAGAATTCTGATTGTAGAGGATGAACATATTGTTGCAATGGGAATAAAAAGGATGTTAAAGGATTTGGGATACACGGTTACAGCTGTAGCTTCTTCTGGAGAAGATGCCATAGCCAAGGCAGAAAGTACTTTTCCCGATGTTGTGCTTATGGACATTATGTTAAAGGGTGACATTGATGGCGTGGAAGCCGCTAAAGAAATCAAAGAGAAATTTAATATTCAGGTAGTTTACCTAACTGCTTATTCCGATGATAAAATTCTTGAACGGGTCAAGACAACCGAACCTCTTGGATATATAGTCAAACCCTTTGATGAAAAAGACCTCTACAGCAATATTGAAGTAGCCCTGCACAGGTATAGGAATAATAAAAAATGATTAAGAGCCTATCAGGAAAAATACCAGACGGCTATTTGAAAAGGTGTCTTAAACCGAAAAAAATCGCTTAAACTTTCTGGTATACATCATCAAAAGTGTTGTAATTATTAATTAAAATTGAAGGCTGTTTATATTTAAAACCTTAACTCTCATTTTTGTTAGGGAATATGTTAAATTTGAGAGTTCTATCTAATTCTTTTACTTTCTTTGGAACTTCTGTAATAATATTTCTTTCACTAAAATCTATGTTTTTCACTTTTCTAAATTTCAATAGGATGTCAGTAGGTGAGAACTTATCATTAATATCCGCTTTTTTAAGAGCTTTCAGTATTTTGCAGTAAGCATATAATGAGAGAAATACCACAAATACATGTCCATAAACACTCTCATCGTCACGAAGGTACAATTTATCAGTTTCCAGTGTCGTTTTGTATGTATCAAACAACTTCTCAATGGAGTCTCTGATCTTGCTTTAAAAAATTAAGCTATTAAGCTATTTCTTTTTTGTCAAATTTTCCTTTACTCGAAATAATACAATTTTTTCAACCAAATCATAAGGAATAGGTTTATCCAGCGGAAACTGTACAGATCCTTTACCCTTTTTGTAGGCGGATAATTCATCTTTAAAAGCTTCAATTCCGGAAGAGGTTGGATAAAAGCCAATATGTTTTTTAAATGCTGCAAAATAAACCAGATTACCGTTTAATTTGAATGTCGGCATCTGATAGGAAATGCCTTCAAAGGCTTCTGGAGCTGCTTTCCTAATGGTCTGTCTCATTTTCTCAAGAATCTGTTGAATATGCTCCGGAAATACATTAATGTATTCATCTACTGTTTTATATTGTGTATTCATTTATAATTCCCGCCTCAATTCTTTTTCCAATAAATCTGCAATCTACAATATAAGATCAATCGCGTTTCTTTACTGGAAATCTAATTACTTTTTAGTAATCCAAAAGAAAGTTTTGATAATTTTTTATATTATGGTGCTAATATTACAATAGGTGGTAGTGTGAATTTTGATAGAGCAATAAAAGTATTGGAACGAGAAATCTCTTACTTAAACTATGAGTATAAATTAGAGTGCGCACAAGCTCAACGGGATGGCAGTGATGTAAATCATACCCGATACGAGAGAAATATTGCTGAGCTTAAGGCAGCGGTAGAAAAACTTCAGCTGGGTTAAAGATTTGTTTTAAGCCTCTGAATTCTGTATTTAGATTAACTCTTTCTGGCTGCATTT
>JAUPKV010000678.1 GCA_030837265.1 Methanobacteriota archaeon | reverse complement strand
TTGATTATAGATTTTTTCAAAGAAATTAACCAGATGTTTGATGAAATTGGGAAATTACTGTAAAATTCACAGTAATAGGAAAATAAGTTTATTATAAAAATTTCTTGATATGATCCAATGGTCTTGTTTTATAAGATGTTATAAATCTTTGTTTCCCACTTAAGCTTAGATTAAAAATTTATATAGTTTATGTTTGCAAGTCAACCACAACCAAATCTATTATGTTAGGGCAATTACGGAAAGTAGCACTTCTTTGATGCTTTTTATACTTGGTTGTGTCCGCGATTTATAGATCAATTCCGAAAAAGCGAGTACATCCCATGCATTCATTGAATATATTGAGATGTCCTTACGCTTTCGGTTTTCAATGATTCAAACCCACTACCGTTTTATAATCATTCAATTATCTCTATTTTTTCTTTTTTTACAAAAGGTTTCCAGATCTTATCAGGCATCCATCCAGGTTTGTTTTTTGGAGCTTCTACATTTTCTCTCCATGCTTTAAAAGTATGTACTTTTTTTGTCCCACGTTCTCTAAGTTTTATTATCTCCGGTTTAGCTTTAGTCCCTTCGCCACGGTTTGCAGCTTTTAGAGCTGCCTGACGAGGCTGTTTTCCTGTGAAAACTCCATGCTCATTACCGTCTTTGTCTCGTAAAACAAAATTTCTCATTTCAGTTATGCTATCACCTGCAATTGATCATTTCTTTGAATATTTAATATCTTTTTATAAATATAAATACCTTCCGTAGGTGTTGTTGATTTCTTTGACGTTAAATAAATCCTAAAGATAGTTATAGCCTAAAAATAATTTAAGTTAAAAAAGCAAAAATATTTAATGAATTCGAGGTTACAACATTTTACAGGCTAAGAGATAGCACTTTCTCATTCACACTTCCTACAAGTGCTTTCTTAACCTGTATCCGAAATCAAACCTCAAGCACAGGAGTTTATTTGCCCTCCTGTGCTAAATAATGTACTTTCTATTTCTTAGTTTTATGATATATTCTAACAGTTTTCAACAACCTGTTTACTAATACACCGATTTCCTAACGTGTTGAGCATAGTTTATAGAATTTTTACATATAAGTAAAAAAACTGTAATTATTACTCACTACATGAATATATTTAAAGAATAACTCATTAGTGCTTTCAGATTTCTGGGTTCTATATATCTGAGAAACTTCATCTCATCCCTCTTTCACATATCTTGGCTTGCCACTTTCCTATAATTAATAATCAGTCTCATTTAGAGAGTCTGTCTCCAACATTTTCCTTTTTAAACTTTAGAGGCTCTATATATTTCGAAACCTTTTTCTCAGCTTCAGAGCCCAATAAAAAACTTTTTTACTTAACACTTTTTACTATTAGCTATGGAAAACTTGGAAGAATGGGAGAAGAAAATAGAATCCAGAGAACAGAAAATCTTGCAGGCATTCTTTGAATATGCCAGGAATAACTACCTTCATGCCTTCTATACTCCTTACTTTTTCGCAAAGCAGATATTACCAGCAGAACCAATTGTCCTTAAATACTGTATAATAATGTGCTTGATTGAATCCGGGGGTCTGGAGTTAGTAGGGGAAAAATGGATTATTATAGAGGAAATTCAAAAACTTGAAAACCCGTTATGGATAAACATTGTTTACTCGGATTTATATCTATAAATCAAGGCATGAATAGTAGGAAAGCATTATGAATAAATTTTGCAAAAAACTGACTTTTTCTACAATCCTTTTACAGGCTTATGAATTTGATCGCATCAAAATTTACTTCATTTACATAAAATTAGTTAATATACAATATTTTGAATAATTTATTTAATATATACACGATTCTTATTATAACATAAGTCAAGAGGTAAGTAGAGGAACTACACACCGAAGATTCTTGAAAAAGTTTACCTTTATACGATCATATTCGGGGGAGTATGATTTGAGGGTAACGGAATGTAGACACGGCTTTTCTAACTCTATTTAACCTCATTTCATTCTTATCAAATTATCAAAAGTAGAAAAGAAAGGTAATAAAAAGTAGAAAAGAAATGTTTCAAATCCTTATTGTGCTCGCAGGACCTTACTGCCACAGTCACAAGGATAAAGATAGCGTTTTTTGCATCAAATCTCCAGGACTACGGTACACATATTTTTCCTTTGAAACACGAAACGGGGGGCTTCTTTAATTATGGTCAGGAACCTACTACGAGCCTGTCAGGTAAATAAAATAATTTTGAGATTATTAATCGAATCTTCTAATTCAGCCATCATAGCAATATTCACAACATGATTGGCTGCTCTATATTGTGACCTACTGTAACTTCACAACATGCCATTGAACTTTTGGGAAGTCTCTAGGTTGACAGGACACTAGATTAGAAAAATTGAGAAATTCGTTTATATACGATTAGTCAGATTAATCGTAGGGACGTACTTCATCGGGGTGGTTATCTGTTAAATTCTGATTATAAGAATGATGATGTGAAGATTATTACCAGATCCATACAGTCAAAAAATCCTGTTTTGATTGAAGGTTTTCCGGGAATCGGGCTTGTTGGAAATATTGCTAGTCAGCATATGATAGATGAATTGAATATGGAACATATTGGCTCCATTAAATCCAGGTATTTCCCTTCTATTGCAGTGCTATATGAGGGTCTTATAGATATGCCTGTGAGAATCTACGAAAACTTGGAGCATAACTTGATTATAGTAATTTTAGATATTCCTATTATTCACTCAATTTCTTATGATGTCAGTAATGCTCTGGTGGATTGGGCTAAGTCTATTAATGTAAGAGAATTTGTTTCCATTGCAGGGATTGCCGTTATGGACAAAGGGAATGAAGTATTCGGTGCAGCCACCACGCCGGAGATGCTGGGGAGGATAAGGGATAAAATTGGGATTTCCCAGATGGGAAGCATCTCAGGGATTTCAGGTAGCATAATGTCTAAATGCTTGCTGCATGGAATTCCTGCACTTAGTCTTCTCGGGGCTACCATGACTCAGAATCCCGATTCAAGAGCTGCTTCTAATGTAATAGAGGTTCTGAACGAGCTTTATGGTCTTTCTCTAAATACCCAGGGGCTTATAGAGCAAGCTGAGCAGATAGAAATAGAACTCAAGAGGCTTGCAGATGATGTTCAGGCTAATGAGATGGAAGGAGAAGCAAAAAATTATTCTCCAATGTACGAGTGATTCCATGGAATATATCGTGTTAACAGGAAATTGCGATTTATATAGTTAGGAATTCACGACTGCTGTTTTTCAGTTCAACTGCGTAAGTCCTATTTAGAATAAGCTTGGCCTGGTATTTGTGCTCAATGACAATAAAAACATTAAAAGCAAGGATTTACATGTATCTTTCCAGGTTAAGACCTTTGTTAATAATAAATGATCCCTTGAGTTATAATAATACAAAACCTACCTGAGAAAAATAGAGTTAATTCTTATCAAAAAGCAATTATTTACCTGATTTCCCAAAATAAAATTAGATATTGCACTTATTTTTGCCAATATTTTTTAAAATTTTTTACAAAATATTAATTAATCAACTATTTGCTGTAGCGATGAAACCAAATCACTTACTGTGAACCTTATAATAAACTCAGTCCCATTGCCCCTATTTAATTCAAGTTCACCATCTAACTGTTCTACAAGAGTAGTTACAAGCTGAAGCCCCAGACGATCTAAATTTTCAATATCAAGGTCTTCTGGAATGCCAATGCCATTGTCTGAGACAGTTAAAGTAAAAAAGGTACCACAGTCTATTTCTCCGTTTTCATGTCGGTGGAGTTTTATCTGGATTTCTCCTTTATCCTTGCCAGTAAATGCATATTTTAGAGAATTGGAGACAAGTTCATTAATGATTATGCCTAATGGAACAGCAGTGTCCATGTCAAAGAAAATGTCTTTTTCTATATCCGTATCCAAGCTGATACCCTCATTTCCAAGCCTGTAAGTGAGAAATAGATTCTCAGCAAGTTTCTTAATATAATGTGAGAAGTTAAGTTTATCTATTTCTCCACCTTTATGCAGTTCCTCATGGATGAGAGCCATCGAAATTACTCTATCTTGACTTTCCCTAAAGGCTTCCTTAACTTCTGAGTCTTTGATATTCTTCATTCCATTGAACTTTTCAGCTTGAAGGTCTAGCAGAGATGAAATCACTTGAAGATTATTCTTAATACGATGGTGAATTTCTTGTTTGCGTGCGATTTCGATTTTTTCTAACTCATCTTCCACTTTTTTACGTTCAGTAATATCCTGAACTATTCCTTTTACTCGAACAGGGATATTTTCATCATTAAAAACATATTCTGATTTTAGATGGAGTGTACGCTCTTCACCATTTGCTAAAACAATTCTAAAATCAACTTCAGAAGTACCTACTTTTCTAGTATTAATAGTAGCAATAGTAGTATTACAGTAATAGTCCAAGTCGTCGGGATGAATGTAACTTAAATATTCTTTTAAAGATGGTGCCAATTTTTGTGGATCACGTTTAAAAATACGATACATTTCTTCCGACCAGTATGCTTTATTAGTAATAATATCCCATTCCCAATTTCCAATATGTGCCATTTCTTGAGCATCAGCAAGACTCTTTTCGCTTTCTTTCAATGAGTTATAAGCTTCTTTAAGCTCTTCTGTACGCTCTTTAACTTTTTCTTCTAACTCATCGTATGCTTTCCTAAGGGCTTCCTCGACTAGCTTACGATGGGTGATGTCCTCGGCAATCCCTGTAATTAGGCAGACATCCCCCTGCTCGTCCAGGACTGGATACGTGCGGGTAAATATCCATCTCAGCGTCCCATTCGGTCTCAAGATCCTGTACTCTACAGTGTCTGTCCCCATATTATTACCGCCAACGTGTTTATTTACCACAGCTAGCGGCAGCTCCCTGTCATCAGGATGTACACCCTCAAGCCAAGCCATCGAATTGTCGTATATATCCTTCAGCGGTCGACCCCAGATCCGCTCATATACAGGACTCACATAGACGGTTTGTTTCCAGTCCGGCGTGAAGATAAAGAAAACCTCACCGATATTCTCAGCCATCTGCCGGAACTTCTCCTCGCTCTCTCGGACCTCGTTCTCGATGCGACGTAGCTTCATAATCTTGTGAAGCTCATTAGCCACCAATTGGATCTGCATGACATCGCAGTCGTCATACTCGCCCACCTTGTTGCCCACACCGAAGATGATCCTCACCTTGCCGTTCTCGCTGACCGGCACGCTCATGAATCGCTTCACTGTAGCGTGTCCGACTGGCAGCCCTTTTTGGTTCGGTGAGGGAGGAAAATCGTTGTAGACCACCGGCCGCTTTAGCCGGACGCAATCGACCCAGTTACCTGCCTTTTCAATAGGGTAGTG
>JAUPKV010000067.1 GCA_030837265.1 Methanobacteriota archaeon | reverse complement strand
TTTCGATTGTTTTTTCTTCGATCAGGCTGGTTTTAAGCACTTTTGCATATTATCTGGGTAATAGATATTCCTGATTTGCAGCATGCGGTAATTTACTTGAACGCAGTTTTTGTGGTTTGAGCGCGTTACACAAAAGAAATATGTTAATATCTTGAAGTAGTATTTAGTTTTCAAGTACCATCTTTTTCCTTTTCACATGCATACATGGCTATCAATTGTGATACTTGTATAAAATTAGTGGAGATCTTTTCATAATGGATTCTGTAATTTTCCCTGATCAAATTCATATAGAACAAATAAAGAAACGCCTTTGGTGTGGCCGTGAATTTGGTCAAGCTGCAGTAATGATTGGCGCAGGCTTCAGCAAAAATGCAGATACAGCATCTTATAATGCCCCCTCTTTTCCTCTATGGAAGGAGCTTGCAGATGGTATGTATGGTGCCTTATACCCACCAAGTTCTGATTCCACTGATGATAGATTAAGAGCTACTTCAGGAGAAGGGACTTCAAAATTAGCTTTAGAATATGAAACAATGTTCGGGAGATCTGCTCTCGATAACTATTTGTTAAAGTCCATCGATGATGGCAATTATCATCCAGGAGAATTGCATAAGCTTTTATTTTCTCTCCCTTGGTCGGACGTTTTTACTACTAATTACGACACGCTGCTTGAGAGAACTAGAGTCTCTATTTATGAAAGAAAGTATGATCTTGTTGAGACCCTTCATGACATGCCAGGTAAAATGAAGCCACGAATAGTAAAACTTCATGGAAGTTTTCCGTCCCATCGCCCATATATTATTACGGAAGAAGATTTTCGTACCTATCCTAAAAAATTTGCACCTTTTGTAAACATGGTGCAGCAATCAATGATGGAAAATGCTTTTTGCTTACTTGGTTTTTCTGGAGACGATCCCAATTTCCTGTCTTGGTCCGGCTGGGTTCGTGATAATTTAGGTGAATCAAAGCCTCCTATTTATCTTTGCGGTTTACTAGAACTATCACCTTCGAAAAGGAAATTGCTTGAAAATAGAGGGGTAGTTCCTATAGATTTGTCTCAAAAGTTCCCAAAATCTGATGTTCCAGAAAATATTCGTTACAAAGAAGCAATAAACTGGTTTTTAAAAGAGTTACAGAATGGTAAACCTCCTAATCCATTAAAATGGCCTAAAAAGTCAAGAGGCCATTGTCACCCTTTCGATCAGAATTTTAAGGCATACGACCTTAAAGAAATATGTAATATGTGGAGAAAGGAACGAAAAGAGTATCCTGGTTGGGTTATTGCCCCAAAAAAGAACAGAGATATAATTTGGAACTGCACAAAGTATTGGATTGACACTGTTTTTAATTCTATCGAGACGCTCCCAGACCTAGAAAAGTTTTTCTTATTGTATGAGCTGAATTGGAGGTTAGAAATAACCTTAACGCCGCTTTTTAGTAACTGGACTGAAATAATCAGTCAGACAGTTGAAAAATTCAATCCTTTTCCTTCTTACATGGAGATCCCAAATGCTTCAATAAAAGCAGATCAAATAGAATACAAAAGCCTCGATTGGGAGCGAATTAGAATAAGTTGGGTAGAACTAGCCTTTGCTCTTGTTAGAGAAGCTAGAGAGAATCATAATGAAGAATGTTTCTTGCTATGGATTAATCGTTTGGAATGTTTACTAAGTATACAGAAAGATTGGAAAGTAAGATTGTTTTATGAAAAATGCTTATTCTTCTTATTTAAATCAAACCAAGAAGAAGTAAGAAAATGCCTTGAAAGTTGGCCCCAAATAGATGACTTGCCTTTTTGGGAAACTAAACGAGCATCAATACTTGCTGAACTTGGAAACTTAGATGAGGCCGAAAAAATAGCAGAAAGAGCTCTTCAAAAAGTACGTCTTCAAATTCAGCCTTATGAGGTAGACTGTTTAACACTATCTCAAGAAGGTTTGATAATGTTTCTCCTGAAGTATATAAAAACGAATAGTAGTGATATAGAAGATTTTGTAGGGGAGTATAGAGACAGATGGGATAAATTGGAGACTTATAGGTGCAATCCCAATTCTCAAATAGAATCGTTAATTTTAAATGTAGGACAAATTCAACTGCCTAAATTAGGAAAAGAGATTACGAATTCTTTTGACATGAGAACAAAGAGTGTAACATATCATCATTTATCAGAAAGCGAATGGATTTCTACTATCCAACCTGCATTTTCTTTTCTTAGGATGTTTGAAGAAATAGGTCTGCCATTAGGTGTGGCCTTTTTAGTATGTACCCTGATACTGTTGTCAATTCATCTATTTGGATTGCACCATACGCTTCTCTTTGGGCTTTGAGTTCCATGATAAGGACAGGAAATGATAAAGGGATAAAAAAATGGTTTGACCAAATTCAAGTAGCTATTCTTATTCCTGAGGAAGTTGATCTTTTTTATGAGTTGTTCACTAACTCTTTAAAACAAGCTATAAATTATTTAGAGTTAAATCCCCCAGAATGCTACATAAATAGTTACTCGGTAAATCAGACTAAACTTGCTTCAGAGATGTTGTCACGCTTGTGCATTCGCTTATCTACTGCTCAGTTGGACCAATTGTTTACGCTAGCATTTGACACGTATAAAATGCAAATCTTTCGCAATCAACTTTTCTTACGTGAGTGTATAGCAAATATTTTTAAAATGCTTCTTTATAGCGTGCCTCAATTCGAAATAATAGATAGAATGCCACAATTTCTTTCTTTACCAGTCCCAACTGAAGATGGGTTTGAAGTTAAAAATCATGAATATTGGCCTGAACCACTTTTTTACGTTGAATGGATTGAGAACTTTAGACTAAATCCTGACTTTGATAGGTCTCTTTGGACTAAACCTATTAATAATTTAATTAACATTGTCAAGAATGGAACTCCAGAGTCAAGAAACCGAGCAGCGCAAAGATTAAAAAAAATCTATGAGATTAATGGATTAAATAGCACAGAATCTAAATTATTTGGCGATGCTCTTTGGGGAAGAATAGATTCGAGAAACGGTATTCCGAGTGAAACTTGTTTTTTCGATTCATCATACCTTCTTCTTCCAGAAATTGAGGACGGAATTGCAAAGGAAAAATTCCATAAATACCTTATTTCAATAGACTTTCCACGAGTAGTACAAAAATCTCAAACTCCTGATGGGAAAACGGCAAAAACGTTCAGCATGGGTTCCCATACAGAATTGCCTGATAGATATATTGGAGAATGGCTTTGTGGAACTAAATCTCAATTCCCGTGGCATGAGGAAAGAAATAAAAAACTTGAAGATTGGACAACTGAAGAAGTCGTACACCTATTAGACATAGCAATATCATGGTGGGATGAAGAGAAATATGAATTAGATGCAAACACACATTCGCCTTATAGTTTTGTACCCGATGTGGTAAGGAGACAGTTTAAATACTTAGTTCAGTTGATCTGGCAAGTTATACTTCCAAGATTAGGACCAGTTTCTGGAGATGTAAAGCCTCGTGTCAAAAACTTGTTATCCGAAATGGAAAAATTTGATATCTGTATATTAAGTGCTCTACCTATGACTTTATTTATTGAGCCCGAAAATTATGATGAAGTTTCGCAAAAAATTAGATTTGGTCTTAATTCAGCAAAAGAAGAAGAAATCCATGAAATTATTTTTGGTTTATTCAACTGGATAATCTTAGGAAATATGGGAAAAATACCATCTCCTCCGAATGATTTATTGGATGAATTAATTAACCGAACTGTTGCAAGACGACAACCTGGGCTTGGATCGGTTATTGAATGTGTTTCTGGTATTGTAAGGAGACTCCCTGAATTTATTACTGAAAAACAAACTGAATCTTTAATAATTGCTTTACAATATCTTATTAAGGAAACTGAACTACCTGACAAAAAAGACTTATACAAAACAAAATATTCTTTATTTTCAATTGATGAGTTACCAACATATAGGAAATTGTCTGCAGAATTATCATTTTGGATTTTTCAAAAACTCAAAATTGAAGTTAAGGCAATTCCCCCAATTGTTGTGGATTGGAAAGAAGCGTGTTTGAAAGATCCTTTCCCACAAATAAGAAAGATTTGGACGGAACAGATTGAGGAGGAGACGATTCATTAAATATTTAAAACCCGTGCTGCTTTCCTGTCACACTCTCAATTTCAATTTTAATCACGCATAGCCTGTTTACTTTCCATTCTTCAAACTCAAAAGGTCCTTCCTTTCCGTAATGCTCGGACAGGACGGCAAGCCCCTCAACTTTTTCATTGTAATCTTCCAGAAACTTTGCC
>JAUPKV010000677.1 GCA_030837265.1 Methanobacteriota archaeon | reverse complement strand
CCTGTTTCTTTACTTCATCCTTTATCCTTAAGGCGCTAAGGGCAGCTTCTTCAAAATTTCGGACTTCCTGCCCAGGCACAAGATAGGCTTCATCCACACTAACCTGCTCGAACCTATCAGCAAACCCCTTGAGAATCTCCATTACCCCGGCAGAAACTCCTGCATACAGTTTCATATTCACAGGCAAAAATACAGCATCCGGACAGCGTCTGTAAGCCTGTGAAATTGGCATTGCCGAGTGTATTCCGTATTTTCTTGCCTCGTATGAACATGTACTTACGACTCCCCGTCCTGAACCTCCCTTCGGGTCAGAACCGACGACAACTGGCAGTCCCTTAAGTTCCGGCTTTTCCCTTACTTCTACGGACGCAAAAAAACTGTCCATATCTACATGGAGGACAATCCGCCTTTCAGGATCGCTTCTTTTAATATTGGGGGCCGGCATCATCAGAAGATAGGATAGAACATATTAAAAAGGCTTGAGAGAGTCCTGTGAAAGTATTGGATTTAAAAGATGTAATGCGTTTTCAATAAAACATTTCTATTAGACAGGTAATATTATAATTTACACAAAGGATCCAGTCATCTATCCTTAGTTTCTAATCGGAGGGAGTTTAATAAAAGCAGGGCAGGATAGTTCGAAACAGAGTACGAAACAGAGTACGAATCAGGAAAAAATACAAAAAAGTAATATCGGGCAGCGCTTTCCGGATATCACTTCAAAGTCCCTTGCAGGTAAGGTTGTAACCCTTCCGGAAACTGCAAAAGGGAAGGTAGCATTGATCTTCATTGCTTTTGTGCGCAGAGCACAGAGCATGATCGATTCTTGGGCTCAGCCTTTTGAGCTTGAATTCGGAAAGGACAGCAGGTTTACTGTTTATGAAGTCCCTATGATAAGTGAGGCATGGATAGTTGTTTCCTGGCTGATCGACTCTGGAATGAGAGGGGGCATTCCAGTAGAGAAGCATGATAATGTAATCACCTTTTACGGTGACTATTCAAGCTACCAGGAAGCTTTAGGAATGGAAGATACGAACCTTGCATATGTTTTTTTGCTGGACCCAAAAGGAATTATCCGCTGGACATGGAGGGGATATGCCAGTCCAGAGCATGTAATAGAACTCATTGAGACTGCAAAGACCCTCGTATGATACAAATTCAATTGGAAATTTTAAGGTCATGGGAGAGTTAGTTTAAGGTCAGGAAGAGTTAAATAAAACTAGAGAAAGCAAGTTTAAAGCAATGGGTGAGTCGGTATAGAATAAAATTCAAGGGATTTAGAGCATAAATGGCGATTTTAAAATAAAATTGAGGGGAAAATGAAGGGGAAAAATTTAATCATTGGGTTTCTTGCCTTAATTGTCCTGGTTTTTACAGTTTATGCTGTTCTGAGAACGGTGCCGGTCAATAATTGTGGGGAAAATGGAACCGGACTGGCCTGTATTAAGCTTCCTCCCGGTTTTTCGATTGATTACTATGCCCGGAATGTTGAAGGAGCAAGATCAATGGCTCTCAGCCCGAACGGTACTCTTTTTGTGGGTAGCAGGGATGCAGGGAAAGTATACGCTGTCCTTGGTCGGAACAATGACAGTAAAGCCGATGATGTGATTGTGCTTGCACAGGGCCTGGATATGCCAAATGGGGTAGCATTCAGGAACGGGTCTCTATACGTTGCAGAGGTTTCCAGGGTTCTCCGCTACGATAACATTGAAACATCGTTTGAAAAACCACCTGCTCCGGTTGTGGTCAACGACAAGTTCCCTTCCGATCATGCACACGGCTGGAAATATATTAAGTTCGGCCCGGATGGAAAATTGTATGTGCCTGTGGGGATGCCCTGCAATATCTGTAACAAGGAAGGAGAAGATGAGCGCTATGGCACAATAATGAGGATGGAGCCTGATGGAAGCCAGCTTGAGATCTTTGCAAAGGGAATCAGGAATACGGTCGGATTTGCCTGGCATCCTCTTACCGGAGAGTTGTGGTTTACTGACAATGGACGAGACTGGCTTGGAGACGACACTCCTCCGGACGAGCTTAACAGGGCACCTAAAATAGGAATGCATTTCGGTTTCCCCTTCTGTCATGCGGGGGATATTCCAGATCCGGAATTCGGAAACCTGGGAAACTGCTCGGAGTTTACACCCCCTGAGATGAAATTGGGGCCACATGTAGCTGCTCTTGGAATGACCTTTTACACGGGTTCAATGTTTCCTGAAGAGTACAAAAATCAGATCTTTATCGCAGAGCACGGTTCTTGGAACCGGAAAACTCCCATAGGGTACAGGGTTAGCCTTGTAAGACTGGAAAACAACAAAGCTGTAAGTTACGAATCCTTTGCAGACGGCTGGCTTCAGGGGCTTGCAGCCTGGGGAAGACCTGTAGATGTGCTTGTAATGCCTGACGGGGCTCTACTCATTTCGGATGATAAAAACAATGCAATTTACAGAATCAGCTACAATAACCCATCAATTCAATAAAATAGGGTGAAATTTTGTTATCCAAGATACCTATAGATCTTCATAGATTATCTGACAAAGACATCGACAGGGAAATCCTGAGAGCTGCAATTATAGCTGAATTGGATGCCGTAAATCTTTACGAACAGATGGCAGGTCTGACTCAGAATGAAAACATTAAAGTTGTTCTTCTGGATGTTGCAAAAGAAGAAAAAACACATGTTG
>JAUPKV010000676.1 GCA_030837265.1 Methanobacteriota archaeon | reverse complement strand
TTATATTCCGACACTTTGCCGATTAAAATTTGAAGTACTTTTCTTCATATGATTATGAATGAAGCTTTTAATACAAAATATGTTTTTAAGCTTCAAATTTAAGAAAAATAAGACCTTATCTTTAAAAAACATGACAAGAAGTTAAATAACTAATTCGTTCTGTGTCAAATAGAAACATCAAAGTATGCATAGCTTTAATCAGAAGAAGATAAATTAAGTCTCAAAATATTTAGTGTTGGCCTTTTACGAGAGATACATTTTCGCTTTATTTGTCTATTATTCTTGTAACTTCATTCCTAAAAACTAAATATATTCTGAAGACATTTTTACAGAATTAGTCATATTTTCATATGATCTTGTGTTAACACATGTTAACATTTATTTCGGAAAAGATATTAAGTCATATTATGTATAAGTCTTGTGATCAAAAATGTCTGAAGAATGTTCGAACGGGAATACAGAGGCACAGCAAATAGCTAGTTTTTCTGATGCTGCAAAGTTTCATGGGCACATATGCCCGGGATTAACTATCGGCTACATAGCTGCCAAAGCCGGTATAGAGGAGCTTTGTGCTGATAGGGATATTGATGAGGAACTTGTTACTATTGTAGAAAACGATGCTTGTGGAGTTGATGCAGTACAGGTTATAACTGGCTGCACTATTGGCAAAGGCAATCTGATCTTTAAAGATTATGGAAAACAGGCCTTCACTTTCATCTGCAGAGGCAGTGGTAAAGCCGTCAGGGTTGTGTTAAAAGCCGACTTTAACATTAATACTCTCGACCCGAAGCTTGATGACCTTCGTCCCAGAGTAATGTCAGGCACGGCTACGGAATCCGAGACACTTGAGTTCCGAAAACGTATGAACGACATCTCGGAATTAATGAGAAAAACACCTGTAGAAAAGATGTTCGATATAAAGCATATCACTGTAGAAATCCCTCAAAAGGCCAGGATTTTCAATTCGGTAAAGTGCTCAAAATGCGGAGAAATGTTAGCAGAATCTCGTGCCAGAGTGCAGAATGGAGAAACAGTGTGCATATCCTGTTATGATGAATATACCAGAGGATGGTAAGGATGAGATTGCTTGACAGGATATTTCCTTTTTTATTATCTTGTTGTATCATTACTTTATTACTTTGCTCGTTTTTAGTAACCTCGGCTACAGCCGCGGAAAATTCAAGCGAGGATAACACCAGGGTTTTAAAAGCAACCTGGGGCGCAAGCGGCGGCGACTGGGGATTTCCCTCACCACTGACCTTCTATCCAAGGGGCCCAGGTTACGTAATGATGAGTTTCTGCTTCGATCCGCTAGTTTGGACGGATGAACAGGGAAATATCACAGGTATGCTTGCCAGTTCATGGGAAGGATCAACTGATGGATTGATCTGGACTTTTCATATGAGGCACGATGTAAAATGGCACGATGGTGAGCCTTTCAAGGCAAATGACGTAATCTTCACATACAATTACATTAAGGGTAAAGCGGCTATAAGCCCCATTGGAGCAAGCTGGTATAATACAGCGGTTATTGAAAGTTTGGAAGCCCCTGATGATTATACAGTCCGGATAAAGCTCAACCAGCCCTATGCACCTTTCATGCAGCAGGTAGCTGCAGTCGTACCAATCATGCCGGAACACATCTGGAAAGATGTCACTGACCCTGCAAAATATATGGATAAGAAAGCTGCTATCGGGACAGGTCCTTTCATTCTTGAAAACTATGACAAAGACCAGCAGTCCTATAAATATTCTGCAAACGAGAACTATTTCCTTGGAAAGCCGGTTATTAACACTCTTATTTTCGTTAAATCCACCGATCCTGTAATTTCTCTTAAAGTCGGAGACGTAGATGAAGCCGGCCTTACACTGGACCAGGTACAGGCCCTGAATGATTCGCACAATATGAAAGTGGTTGAAGGTCCTGGATACTGGGTTTACAGGTTGAGGTTTAACATCCCTTCAAATCCCATCCTTGGAAATACCGATATTAGAAAAGCAATTTACCATTCCCTGGATTGTGAAGATATACAGAAAAAAGTGCTCCATGGTGGTGGAATTGCAGGCAATCCGGGATACGTACCTCCGTATTCCAGCTGGTACAATTCGAATGTAACGCAGTATGCATATGATCCTGCAGCTGCCAACAAAATACTAGATAATGCAGGTTATAGCAAAAAGGATTCTGATGGGATAAGGCTTACACCTGAAGGTAAAAGACTCGAGTTCCAGTTGCTGTATACCTCAGACCAGCAGAGCCAGAGGATTGCAGAACTCATTCAAAGCTATTTGAAAAACGTAGGCATAGGAGTGGTCTTTAAGCCCGGAGACATGAAAACCGTTGACGGCCTGGTTAATGCAGGTAACTTTGATATGGCTATCTATTCCCACGGTACATCAACTGACCCTGCAAGGATGTTAAACTCTTTCCCGGAATCCACGGGATGGAACAATACCGAATTCGTATCCCTGGCAAATAAGCAGGTGAGCACCCTGAATGAGCAGGAACGTAAGGCCCTTGTAGACAAGATGCAGGTTTTGATTGCCGATAATGTCCCTACGATTCCTCTAATGTATAGGAATGTCTACAGTGCCTGTAATTCGGACAAATTTGACGGCTTTTTCTATACTCCTGGAGGTGTGGGCGGTGGTGTTCCTACCGAATACAACAAATTGGTATTCGTAAATGGAAAATGGAATGAGCAGAGTACCGTACAGGCTGGAAACAAAAGCTCCAGTGCGAATAACACACCAGGTGCCAACAAAATGAACGCT
>JAUPKV010000675.1 GCA_030837265.1 Methanobacteriota archaeon | reverse complement strand
ATGAACATTTCCAGGATATGTTTCGTGAATAAAAGGTATGTTGTCCTCGTTTACAGCTAGAGAGACACATATTTGGTTTTTGTCTTTTCTATGCTTTTTGTTATACCCTTTATGAAGCAGTTCGCTCTCGTTATCATAATTAGTAGCATAGGTAAACCAGTTTGATTCATCCACGAACATTATTGATGGTGTAAATCCCTTTCCTACAAGAACCCGACAAAGGTCATCTTCAATCCTTTTCATTGTATCTAAGTCAATGTAACTCATTTGATTCAAAAAGTTCTGACAATTTAACTTATGTGAGAAGTTCCACATGAAAGCTAAAGGGGATTTCTTGAACCAGTCTTCAATCCCATTTTCACTTAAAACACCATGACTTTTTCCAATCACATCAAGTAAAAGGTATTCTCCAACACTCAATCCATCTATTGATTTTTTGTCAGTATGCTTGTTAACAATGTCAATGAATCTGAGTTCTTCATTCACATGGAGAAGTGCGGCAAGCTTACCATACTCAAAGGATCTAAGTTTATCATAGGGCAATGATTCACACTGCCTTTTCATTTCAAGGATTTTTTCTGCGCTACCCAGATAAACCTGAAAAATGGTTTTTACCTTTCCATCAACTCTGGCTGCCTCCACAACGTACCAGTAAGGTTTGCCTTTAACAATTTTCTTTCTTAAAAATACCATACTATATTATTAGGATCAACATTTATAAATACATTTCTGAAATAATCATGACTCATAAGCTTTTTAATGTGAATTTAAGAGTTAGGATCAACAATTCAAATGAAAATGAACGGTCGCTTGACATTGATTGTGAGGCTAAAAAAAGGTAAAAATTGTACTTCTTTGAAAGTCAAGTCAAAGGTGTTTCAAACGTTTTTTCGCAAATGGGTGATCAAACTCCTACCATTATTTATGTCAAATGTTGTGTCACTCATTTATATTATAATTATATTATGAAAATATACCCATATAAACTGGCGAGGAGCCATATAACTCTAAAATGGGAGAAATGATAAATCGGATTTGATAGTTAGTTCTAATGACACTGATTTTGATCTAAGACTACAAAAATAACAATTCAGGATATTTAGATGTTAGAATGTGCTTGCTGCCGAATGTAGATTTATTCCATAAGTAGAAAATTAAAAAAGGTCTACCTCCATTTATTTAGTTATTCATATCTCAATGCGTCTACTGGTCTAAGTTTCGAAGCCCTGTAAGCAGGTACTACTCCAGAGATCACTCCTATCAAAACTGCAAGAGTAAGTCCCTCAGCCATCAGAGAAATACTTAATCCGCTTCCTGATGTTATGCTTCCCATCATTGATTGAAGGCCAGACGAAACAAAGGCTCCCAGAATAACTCCAAGGATACCACCAACCAGACCCACCATTCCGGAATTAAAGAGGAAAATCATAAGGATATCCCTGTTTTTTGCTCCAATGGCTTTCATAGTTCCTATTTCCTTTGTCTTTTCAAGGACAGAGGTGAACATAGTGTTAGTAATACCGACAGCTCCTACAAGAAGCGACACAGCAGCAATGGCCCCAAGGAAAAGAGTCATAGTGTCTGTCAGTTCCGTTACTGACTCAGCCATGGACTTTGAAGCGCTTACGGAAAAGTCCCTGTCGTCCTCCTGGTTAATGTGTCTTGAGACCATGAGCTTCTTTTCGATATCATTCACCAGTCCATCCACAAGATCTTCACTCTTTGCTTTAACTGATATAGTATCATACACATCTTTTTCTGCATCATCAATCAGGTTTATTGCTCCATCGATCGGCATGTAAATCTTTGAATCGTCCCCCTCACCTTTTTCTTCAAGGATACCCACAACACGCACCGATTTGTTGTTTATTGATATTACCTGATTGACTCCAATGTCATGATCATAAATCTCAGTGGCAACGTCGCTTCCTATGACAGCAACATACCTATCAGCTGGTTCAAGCAATCTTCCAGATTGTGTTTTCAGAGTAGACATGTACTTCCATACCTGAGAATCCACACCTGTAATTGAGAGAGTTGCAGTTTCTCCTGAATATTTCACCTCTTCACTGCTGGAAATTTCACCTTCTTTGTACTGTATACTATCCAAACCCTGGAGTGCCCTAATATCATCATCCGTCAATTCGGCATCTGTTGTCGAACCTCCTCTACCTCCACCCCCAGGTGGCCCAGGCATGTTGGATGACGCCTTGGTATACCCTGGACTTATGGTTATTTTTGTCAGATCCATCTCGGCTAGATTGCTCTGTATGTTTGCCTGCATGGCATCCCCTAAAGAGACAATGCCAATTACAGATCCCACTCCTATAACTATTCCAATAATGGTCAACCAGCTTCGAAGTTTACTATGCACAAGCATGTTCATACCCATTTTCAGATAGGTTGAATTTCTCATACTGCACCTCTCCTTTTTCTACCGGTGATGTCTTCAGTCTTTCTTCTCTTCAGGCTTTGGGATACCGGATTTTCGTTCTTTCTTTGCCTTTATCATTTCCAGTATTTTACCACGGTATACGAATACTCCCCCGGCAAGTGCTATTATCACGATATATGGCAGGTACGAACTAACTCCACTGCTTCTCGGTCCTCCGGTCATTCCCGATGCAGTCATATTTCCGGAGCTCAACTCGAGTTTTACTTCTTTATCAACTGTTAATCTATCCCCTTTGGCATCTGTGTATTCAATCTGCACTTTAAGTGGATTTTCACTCGTTGAAGCTGAAGTTATATTCTCACCCACGGCACCGGTTTTTGCAGAACCGGATGGAGCTCCCGGTGGTGTTCCTGCACTTCCTCCTAGAGCCTGAGTGCTCGCAACGCTAAAAGAAGCAATTGTATAATCCCCTTTCTCAAGATTCCCTACAATAGTTGAAGAACTTCCTGAGACTTTGTAACCATCCTGTTCCGGAACCGATACTTTCACCGCATATGCAATGTTGTTACCTACGTTTGCGACTGAAAGAGAAACTTCTCCTTGACTACTTTCCGAGAAGGAAACATCAAAATCGGTTGCTCCACCTACGAAAAGTCCTGCAGTGGTCTGGATGCTTTTATTCGTGGAGTCATAGTCCTCGAAATTCAGGTTTACGTTCAGAGTATAAAGTCCCGGATCGGCATTTACGTCTGCCATTACGGAGTAAGAAACTGTTACTGATTGGTTAGGTTCGAGATATTTGATATACTTTGTATTGTCCGAGTACACCGGGAGGATCACACCTTTAGGATCTGTCCAGGATATGACCATATTTTTTAGAGGGGAGGTTCCCGTATTGGTAATTATGAACTCGAGAGGCTCTTCCTTTCCCAGGTCAATACTTGCCTTGTTTATGGTCACAATTTGAGCGTATTCTTTGCCTCTGACTTCAACATGAACAGTTTGTGTAGTGGAAATTGTGTTTGATGAGGATCCGCTCTCTTTAGCAGTGGTAGTAATGTCAATATCATATGTACCTTCAGAGGCATTCGAATCTGTCATTAGTTTGAACTTAAGGACAGACGCATCATTGTCATCCTGCCGTGCATTCAGATAAGAGATACTTTTCTGAAGAGCTTCTCCTGAAACCTGGCTAAAAGGGTACTTGGGTGCAACAGAAACAGTGATATCTTGCAGGTCCTGATTCCCTATATTTTGCACGCTGAGAGTAAGTTCGACAGGCTCTCCAGGGCGAGCCGCATCAGGATTCTGATTAGTCAGGTTTACCTGCAAGGATGCTGAATTTATATTTCCGTTTGAACCCAGTGCTGTTCCGGCTCCCAAACATATGAATACGGTAGCCAGAAGCAACAGCATTAAAAAATTAAGCATTCTCATTATTATTCCTCGTTTTCGTTTTTCTTTTTTTGTTCAATTCTTTCTATCAACCCATCTCGGATATACACGATTCTTGTTGCGTATTTTACAATTTCCAGGTCATGGGTAACAATAATAATCGTCTTTCCTTCCGTTTTATTCAAATTGTCCAGAAAACCCAGGATATAATCTCCGGTCTTACTGTCAAGATTCCCCGTAGGCTCATCTGCCAGGATAATGGGAGGATTCACAGACAGAGAGCGGGCTATTGCAACTCTCTGTCTTTGTCCCCCTGATAGCTGAGATGGAAGATTTTGTTTTTTATCCGATAGTCCAACTATCTCAAGAAGGTAATCAGCTTTTTTTTGGGATAATTTAGTCCCTTCTTCCTGGAATTCCAGAGGTAACAGAACATTTTCTTTGGTACTCAAAGTAGGAATCAGATTAAAACTCTGGAAAATGAATCCTATCATCTGCCCGCGGATCAGGGCTAGTTCCGATTCATCAAGCTCTGAAATATCCTTAGAATTTAGAAAAACCGTGCCTTTTGAAGGCAAATCCAGACAGCCGAGCAGGTTCATAAGGGTGCTTTTTCCACTTCCGCTCGGACCCAGGACTACAAGGAACTCTCCCTTGTAAATTTCCAGGTCTATCCCTTTTAAAGCTGCAAATTCAACCTCTCCCATCTGATAAATTTTCCAAACATTGGATAGTTTGATCAGGCATTCATCCGAGCGCTGGGAGATCCCTTCGACTCTTGGACTTATGACCTGGCTATTGACTAAATTACTATAAGGGTTGTTGTTTTTAGAGTCCTCCCCTGAATAATTTTCCTCTAAATAATTCTCCGATTCATCACAAAAACTAGCTGTTTTTTCGAGTGAATTTATAATTTTTGAGGTATCCCACCTCATTTTAAATGATTTTATAACTTCAGCAAGTGTCATAGATAACCTCTAAAAGTAAATAACAATTAAGTCGAAACGTTTTAATGTGGCTTTATTTTGATTTTTTATTCTTATGTTCTATTTATTCGATTAACCCTATCTGATCTAATTTGACCAGCCTGATATGAAGCATTTAAGTCCAGTCAGACTATTTGTTGATTAGTGAGTTAGATCACATCTTGTTTAGTTAGATTTACGAAGTTGAGACATCTGTGAGATTCACAGTGTCTCTTCTTCTCGGAGTTTAGCCTTTTTCCTTCGACTGCTCTTATCTTCTTTTGATGAAGGATCGTAGCAGTCAATTCCCTTAAGGAGATTTGAAGATAAATACATACTTAGCTAAAAAAAGACATTATTAGGCATAAATTTAAGATTTAAGTTTTAATAAACCATATTTATTCAAATTAAATTTTATTTGTTTGTTATAAGCTAATTCAAGTCATGATAAAAGATTAAATAGAGGTAATGTTAATTGTGGAACTCATCAGCTTAACTTCAAGCATTTTCATACGAATAAAAACAGATATCGATCTTTTTAATGACATACCTTTGAAAAAGGAGTAAGACAGGTAAGTCAATAGTTAAATAATTTTAAAATTTTTAGTACAGACCATAATTGAAGAGAGGAATTTCGTATATTTAGTGCTGCTGCTCTTCATCCTTCAGAACTACCACATTTCCGCGCCCTTTTTTGAACTTCTCAATTAGACTTCTTCTTTCAAGGTCGGCAAGCATTAAACTGACTTTAGCATCGGAACACTTCAGTCTACCGCACAGTTCTTTCTGGGTAATTCGACCTCTCTGACCCCTAATTATGTCAATGACCTCCTGAAGGTCTGAAGGGAGAGGGAGTTTCTTTTTAGTTTCTTGAATATCAAGCTCCGCATTTACCTCCGGTTTTTCAAATGAGGCTTCGAAGGTCTCCACTGTTGATCCAGGTTCCACGAGTTCTGTTTCCTGCGTTGAAAGATTCTCTTCGCTTTCTTCTTTTTCGTTTCCTTCCGGTCTCGTGAATTCGGGTTCCATTACCGATTCGGGTACTGAGGTTTTAGATCCTGTTTCCATAACTTGTTCTGTTATGGATGCCGGTACTTCTTTTTGCACCTGAGAATCAGTTATCTGTTCAGAATCCAGGCTCTTAGGAGGAACTTTTAACGAAGACTCATGAGTGTTTGCAGAAATGGAGAAGTCTTTAATTTTATGCGCTGTTTTTTCTTCACCGGAAGTTTTTCCTTTCTTTTTCTGTTTTCCGAAAAATTGGTATCCGGCAGCTGACAGGAGAACAAGAGTAATAAGGGCTAGAAGAAGGTAGCTAGTAGACGGAGAGTAAAACCCACTGTTACTGGTGGCATTCACGCTTTTGGAATTATTGCTTTTACTTGCTCCGGTACTTGAATTTACAGCACTCAATGTTGAGGCACTTGAAGACCCGTTTGCGCTGGAGCTGCCCATTAGTTCTTCGGAGTAAAAGGGAAGAAGAAGGAGATCATGCACGTAAGTTCCCTTATTTATTATATTGACAGTGTCATCCACTGAATAGGTAATAGTGCTGTTTTCATAATACTTTGCTGTAATAGTATAATTTCCAGGTGCCAATTCAAAAGAATACACTCCAACTGTTGCCACCATGGATTGGGAAGGAATAGAGTT
>JAUPKV010000674.1 GCA_030837265.1 Methanobacteriota archaeon | reverse complement strand
GGCAAACAAGATCAAGCTTGGGTATGTACTCTTGGCCGGCTGTACCGGATGCCTCGTATCCTTAGCCGACAACTACTTAGGATTTATAAAAATTTTAGACGACTACGCCGACCTGGTATACGGCATTACCCTTACAGATGTTCGGCATATTCCAGAGATGGATTTAGCACTCGTCGATGGATCGGTCTGCATCCAGGATAATGAATCGGTGGGGAATATCAAGGAGACACGGAAGAAAGCAGAGATAGTAGTAGCTCTAGGTTCCTGCGCATGCTACGGGAATATCAACAGTTTCTGCCGCGGCGGACAGCACAACCAGCCTCAGCATGAGTCCTTCCTCCCAATAGGGAATCTCATCGATGTGGACGTATACATCCCAGGATGCCCTCCGAGCCCGGAACTCATAAGGAATGTGCTTGTAATGGAGTACTTGCTCTTGCATGGAAACGAAGATCAGAAGGCTCTTGCGAGCAAGTACTTAAAGCCTCTCATGGACCTTACGGAGCGCAAAACCGCAGGCTTTAGCGACCTGATGGACGATGTGATCAGTCAGGGACTTTGCATTGGCTGTGGCATCTGTGCTGCAGCCTGCCCTGTTCGGGCAATTACCCACGAGTTTGGGAAACCTCAAGGAGATCGTGACCTCTGCATCAAATGCGGCTCTTGCTACGGTGCCTGTCCAAGATCTTTTTTCAACTTCGACGTAATCCCCGAATTTGAGGAAATAAGCGAGCTAATTGATAATGCGCTTAAATGAGGTGAAAGAAATGATTTCTGATCCATATCTCGGCAAATACACAACCTGTGTCTCAGCCAGGAGTACGGACAAAGAGATTCTCGAGAAAGCCCAGGACGGCGGCATTGCTACCACTCTTATGGTCTATGCCCTCGAGCAAGGGATTATTGACGGAGCCATTGTGACAGGCAAGGGTAATCGCCCCTGGCTGCCCAGACCGCTAGTCGCCATGAACCGCGAGGACCTTCTCAATGCACAAGGGACGATATACAACATCAGCCCCCAGATTTCCTGGCTCAAGGAAGTCACCCGGTCTTTCGGGTTTGACAAGGTCGGGGTCACAGGTGTCTGCTGCCAGATGCAGGCGGTCAGAAAAGCTCAGCTCTATCCAATATGTATGCGGGATATCCCTGGAAAGATTGCCCTTACAGTAGGACTTTTCTGCATGGTAAACTTCCCGTATAAATCCACACAAATGCTTGTTGAGGACCACGCAAACCAGAACCTGAGCTCCGTAAAGAAGATGAAGATCGGGAAGGGCAAGTTCTGGGTCTATACTAATCGAGGAAACGTCGTAACCCTGCCTGTTGATGTGACCCACAAGTACGAGCAGCCTGGCTGCCATGTCTGCCTTGATTATGTCTCTAATCTGGGCGATATCTCGACAGGATCGGTCGGAAGCCCCGATGGCTGGTCCACAGTCTTCATCCGTACCAAGGTGGGAAACAAAGTTTGGTCTAAAGCAGTGGCGGAGGGTATGATCGAAACGAAGCCCATCGAGGAAGTCAAGCCCGGGCTTGAACTAGTTTTAAAACTCGCGAAGGAAAAGATTGATAAAAACAGAAAAAGGATCGAGGAACGCAAGAACTTCGGCGTCAACAAGGGACTGCGAGATTACACCTTAAACTTTCCTTTTTAATCCGAGAGTGAACTAGTTCTAACCGTGGATACAAAACAGAGAATTATTATTATGTTAGGAACCCTCATGGGAGGACTCTCAGACAGGTACGGAGCACGCATTATTGCTACCTTGGGCTGTGCTTTCACGATAATTGCACAATGATATATCTCATGCTCCGTTTAGATACCACACTCTATTTTGTGCTTGTGACATCAGGAATATCGGGTATTGGAACATCTATGTTCTTTCCTGGAGCTGTACTAACCTCTTTCCCATCTCAAATGCTTTCTCACAGTCCTGGGGAAACACTTCTTCTCTCCTTTTTGCCTTCGCAGATGGATCAAAGCGATCGGAAACATACTTTGAATAGTCATCGAACTGATAGGTATCTGTACTGTATAGTGATTCTGAATACCCGAAAATTCTCGTTGTAACTCCTTCATTTAATCCAATAACCTTTCGAAAACCGAATACATGTAAATATTCTTCCGGCGCACCTAAAGTATAGATGTAACCGACAGGAATTTTTTTGGGATATAAAGTTGTCAGGTTCGCTGAATACACCAGATATGGATATATGAATCGCTCCATCACTAAGATTTCCCCGTCGGGCAGCACTATAGTTTTCAATTATACAGACCTCGATGCGTTTAATCCCGAAAAATTTCCACAAATGCAAAAGTCTCAAAGTTTTTCCAAAAGATTGGTGAACCGGTAAAGACAGGCTTTAATCCATCAACTTTATCAAAAGAGCTTGAAATTTTGGGATTAAGATTAGAAGAAAACCTGAATCCAAAAGATATTGAAAGACTTTACTTCCAAGGAAAAACAGTGAGTGTAGCATCTCAAAGCATGGACATATTGCACGAGCAATAGTAAAATAAGCTGTCATGGGAGAAAAAAGATTTTTCTCTACTGCTGAACCTATAAAATGTCCATCTCTCGTGGACATGTCAGAACAATTAAACACAACATTTAAGAATTTATTTTTCCGCTAAATGGCTGAAAAATACCAGAAATAGGTAAAAAAGCAACAGAATACCAAAAATGGTAACAGAAAATCTGAATACTATTGAAATAATATTTGCTCATTAAGGTAAATATTTATAGTTAGTTCATGTAAATATGCTGAAATGAAATTTTTTAAACTTTTCAGTGGGGGAAACGCATGAAAATACGAGTTGTTAGTTCAAGAGAGGAGATTCTCACTCTTCACTCCAATGAGCATGTTGTTCATTTAGCATTCGGACCTTTGAACAGAGATGTCTTTGCTCTGGTTGAAACATTTCCAAAAAAAGAACACTATGAAACCAAAATGCAAAGTTTCATGGAAATTTAATAATTTCATACTGTTTTGGAGCTTCTTTAGCGTTAAAGGATTCAAAGATTTGTGGTCGTAGTAAATTTAGTTTCAATTCCTTTTGATTTGCAAACCCAAAACGAGGGCAAATAATGGTAAATCGATGTATGAAGCTAATGCTTCCTGTTATTATGTGCTTTTCACTGATAATAACAATTCAAACTGTCTCGTGTATAGCAAGCCCACCAGTGATTTATGTAGCTGGCGACAATAGTGGGGATTTTAACTGTAATGCAACAAATGCAGGCTCTCAGATTAATCACGCTCTTCAGTTTGTAGCAAGTAATCCCGAATACACAACTGTCTATCTCAAAGGTCCTTTTACTTATATGACCAACGATACCCTTTTAATTGGCAGTGACACCACTTTGACAGGGGACACAAGTGCAACAATTAAACTTGAGGATAATGCTAACTGGAATGTTTCCAAGCCACTGGTATCTGCAAATTCGTCTACTCATGACATCAGAATTTATGGTTTTACAATTGATGGGAATCGAAATAACAATATAAATGTTAACAGTGGACAAGGTTATTACAACATATTCAGTTTTTCAAATTCTCAAAATATAGATATACACAACATGTGTCTTGCTAATAATCACGGTGATGGATTGTACACAAACAAATGTACAAATATAAAATTTTATAGCAACCGGGTGTATCTATTAGGTCATGATGGAATTTATATCTGTAATTCAAACTTCATTGAGTCATATAATAACTTACTTATTTGTCGAACAAACAGTGGACTTAGAATATATAACTCAAATCATGTAAGTTTCCATGATAACACAATCACTTCACAAGGTTCCGGAGGAGCAGGTATTGAAATCCAGAAAGAAGGAACCAGGAATGTGATGAATGATATTGAGATATATAACAACATAATACACGATACCGTATACGCAGGTATCTGGATTTTCGGATCAGGTTCATATTTACCGGCAGACACATACATTCATGTATTCAATAACTGCATTTACAGCACCGGTACTAAACAAAGTAGCTCTTTAGTTGGGGGAATACTTTCTGACGGATTTAATGGCTTAATTGAAAATAACATCATTAATGCAACATATGGCTCTGGTATTTCACAAGCAAATATATATTCATCTTTGCCCCAAGGTTCCGGATTTGTTCTTACGCTAAAGAATAACACAATAACTAATACCAGAAATGGGTACGGCATAAACAATGCATTACCAGGCACACATTCCTTTGTACTGCAGAGTAATTACCTCAACAATAATTCACCTGGTGATTATTATGATATAACACTTCCTGTACCACCTATAATGCCAACAGCAAGCTTTTACAGTAATACCAGCAGTGGTTATTCTCCACTTGTTGTACAATTTGTTGATACTTCGAAAAATGCAACAAGTTGGTCATGGAACTTTGGTGATAATAGTGCAATTTCACCGCAACAGAATCCTGTTCATACATTTACAGAAGCCGGTGTTTACACTGTCACTCTTACAGCAAGTAACATAAATGGTACGAGTTCAACGTCTACTCAGATAGTTGTTTCTCCAAAGCCAGTAATTCCAATTGCTTCCTTTGATGCATCAACCACTTCAGGAACAACTACAAACCCAATTGCATTCACAGATGCCAGCAAAAACATTCCAACTTCATGGTCCTGGAACTTCGGAGATGGGACTACAGCTACAACTCAGAATGTTTCCCACAGGTTTACTAAAGCGGGGAAGTATACTGTTAGTTTAACTGTGAAAAATGTGGCAGGAAGTGCTAAAGCCACAAAAACTGTGACTATTAGTACACCAAAGGTTCCAGTTGCTTCCTTTAAAGCATCAACCACTGCAGGAACAACTACAAGTCCAATTACATTCACAGATACCAGCACCAACATTCCAACTTCATGGTCCTGGAACTTCGGAGATGGGACTACAGCTACAACTCAGAATGTTTCCCACAGGTTTACTAAAG